>JACIYD010000061.1 GCA_014360105.1 Clostridia bacterium | reverse complement strand
TCTGACATAGGTCGGTGCCTACTGCTGCAGCGGTGAGACCGTGGACGCCGTGACGGTCGCGCTGGCCGCGCAGGACCTCGTGCAGCAGGTGCAGCGCGAGCGGGGGCTGAGCAACGGCCTGCTCGGCGGTGACCAGCGCCTGCGTCAACCTGTCACCGACCAGCGCACCGGCACCGATGCCGCCCTGCGCACGCTGGTGCACGCTGTCGCGGGTGGTCCACCCGGTGCGGAGGAGGTGCGCTCGGCGCTGGGTCATCTGGCGGGGATGCCCGCGATCCGCTCGCAGATCGACAATCGCAATGTCACCCGGCAGGCGGCGTTCCAGTTCTACACCGACGGCATCGATGCGCTGAACCGTCTCTCCCTCGGTCTTGACCAGGCCCGTGACCCAGCCGTCCGCCACGGCCTGCAAGCGCTCTACGCCCTCGGTGACGCGAAGGAATTCGCCGCCCGCGAGCGCGGATTCCTCAACGGCGTCTTCGCCGCCGGGGAATTCGCGCCGGGGGAGTACGTGCAGTTCCTCGACATCCGGGCCGCCCGCAATGCCGCGCTCACCGCGTTCGGCCACGATGCGACCCCCGCCCAGCAGGCTCGGCTCGACGCCGTGCTGGCGAGCGAGAACGCCACGCGGGCCACCGAATCGGAGAACATCGCGATCGCCTCGACGCTGGGGCCGCTGGTCACGCCGGTCGACCCGGCCGTGTGGTGGGCGCAGATGACCGCGGTCATCGACGAGCAGCGTGTCGTGCAGCAGGTCATCGGCGACGATGTCGGTGCGCGCGCCGAGAAACTCCGTCGCGACGCCGCACTGATCCTGGCCGGTTTCGCCCTGGCCGCGCTGCTCGCGATCGCCGCCGAATTCGCCCTGGTGTTCGCCAGTATCCGGGCCATCGTCCGCCCGCTGGCCCGGCTGGCGACCGAGGCCGACGACGTAGCCTCGACACGACTGCCCGAGGTGATCGCGGCATGGCACAGCGCCGCCGACGCCCACCCCGATCCGCCCGCCCCGGTCCGCACACCGCCCGGTGCGAGTATCGAGATCGCCGCTGTCGCGGGCGCTTTGGATCGCGTGCAGACCACCGCGTTCGATCTCGCCTCCGAGCAGGCGCTGGTGCGGCGCAACACCACCGAGTCGATGGCGAATCTGGCCCGCCGCAATCAGAACCTGGTGCGCCGCCAGCTGGGATTGATCAGCGAGTTCGAACGCGAGGAACTCGACCCGAAGGCGCTGTCGAACCTGTTCGAACTCGATCACCTCGCCACCCGCATGCGGCGCAACGCCGAAAGCTTGCTGGTGCTCGTCGGTGAGGCGAGCCCGCGCCGGTGGGCCGAGCCGATCGCGCTCACCGACGTGATCCGGGCCGGGTTGTCAGAGGTCGACGACTACCGGCGGGTGGTGCTGCGCCGGGTCGACGACATCGCGGTGACCGGTGCCGTGGTGAGCGAACTCGCGCACATCTTGGCCGAACTCATCGAGAACGGGCTCGCCTTCTCGCCGCCCGATCTGGAGGTCGAGGTGTACGGCCGCAAGGTCGCGGGCGGCTACCTGCTCGCCGTCGTCGACCACGGCGTCGGCATGCCCGCCGAGCAACTCGCCGAGAGTCGGCCTCGCTTACGGTCAAAGCGCTCCGGCCGAGCTGGGCAAGGACAACCTGAAGGATGACGATCCCGTTAAGGATAATATCGGCCCTTTCGGGCTGCAGCCCGGGTACCTGCCGCCGCTCCACCAGACCCAGGCCGGCCAGATACGCGAAAAGGCGGTCCACGGCTGCCGCCGCCAGCACAGTGCCGTGCACCTTCTGCGGATCATAAGGCACGAGCCGCTTTTCCACCGCCACCAGAGTGGTCACCGTACCGCCCACACCCACCAGGGGCAAAGAGGGCGGTACGCCCGCGCTCACGTTCCGGAGGGCTTGCTCCACCGCAACCCGCGAGGCGTCCGCCGGGCGCATCGCTCCCACGGGCCAGGAGCGGGCCACCAGGGTTTCGCCCCAGGAATAAACGAGCTCGGTACTGCCGCCCCCGATGTCTACCACTACCGCTTCCGCCAACCCTAGGCCCCGCACGGCGCCCAGATAGCTAAGGCGCGCTTCCTCGTCTCCCCTGAGGACCCGTACCGGTACCCGCAGTACGACACCGGCTGCCCTGGCGAAATCCCGACCGTTACGCGCCTCGCGTACGGCGCTGGTGGCCACGGCGGTTACTGCCCGGGGCGCATAAGGGCGCAAAACGGCGGCAAGATCGGCCAGAGCCGCCAAGGTACGCCTTTGCGCCGCTTCGCCCAGTATCCCGTCTGCCATCCTCTCGCCGAGGCGTGTAGCGATCAGC
This sequence comes from Clostridia bacterium, assembly GCA_014360105.1. GTDB lineage: Bacteria > Bacillota > DSM-521 > Neomoorellales > SLTJ01 > JACIYD01. The sequence goes on along the minus strand of JACIYD010000061.1, from coordinate 5,437 downwards.
TCCCGCCGCAAAGGGACGATGGCGCCGTTTATCCGCTGTGCCACCAGCAGGCGCACGGCGTGCGAACCGATGTCTACGGCGGCGAGCACCGCCCCTTGTGCGTCGCCCTCAGGCATGATCGCGTCACCCCTTCCGGTTCCGCTTCCCGGAGTAAGCCTGCACTGGCCGTACCGGCCCGAAGAGACAGCGAACCCTCCCGGTGGGAGGGTTCTTCTATCTGGCGCCGCGGCCGCCTCGCTTGGCGTCCACATTGCGTTTGAGATCCTGCAGGCGGTCGTCGCTTTCCTTCAAAAATCGCGCGAGCTTTTCCTCAAAGGAAGCGTCAAAGTTGGGTCGGTGGCGCGGTCGCCGCCTCGGCTCGTAGTTCGGGTCGGCTTGCTTAATAGAAAGACCGATTCGTCCCCGTTCGTCCACGTTAATAATTTTGACGCGCACCCGATCCTGTTCCTTCAAGTAATCCTTGACATCTTTGACAAAGGTGTCGGCGACTTCTGAAATGTGGACCAGTCCCGTTTCACCCGTGGGGAGTTGGACAAAGGCGCCGAATTTGGTGATGCCCGTAACCACTCCTTCTACCACGGTACCGACAGCCAGGGCCATGCGCCGCGGATTCCCCCTAACAGAATGAGGCTAGCCTAATTATACGTAGCGCTTCTTAGGCTGTCAATACGGAAGGCCGCGGTCTTTGGCTCACAGCGAGAGACTTGAGCGTCGCGGTGAGCGAGCTTTTCGCGAGGGCGAGGGCGCAAGTCCGGCCGAAGGCCACGGATGGCCGAAGGGCGTGCGCGCCCTCGAATACGTCAGGGGAGGCCGGCCCCGGTCGGTCAGACTGCTAAAGGTAGTCCTGCCCCTTATCTTTAGCGCTGGCCCCACCTGGAGTTGATGGTAAATACGGCGGTGACGCTTGCCCGGATGGTCAACTCACCAGGTGCCACCGGGGTTTCGCCATAGACCCTAGCGCCCTCTCCCAGGGCAGAGAGCGGTCGCGGCCCCCCGCCCGGCTGCTCCCGGACGCTCTGGAGGCCGGTAATTTCCTTGCCCACCGCCTCGGCCATGAGCTGGCCCTTTTGTACGGCCTCCTGCACTGCCAGACGGAAGGCGCGCTGGCGCGCCTGGGTCTCGTTGCTTAAGCCAAAGCGCAAGTTCATCACCTGGTTGGCCCCGTCACCCACCGTGGCGTCAATGATGCTCCCCGCCCTTTCCAGGTTTCTGATTTTCACGCTGAGAACGTTCTCCACGCGGTAGGCAACAAGGCGCGGGGGCTTCCCCTCCTTGGCCGGACTGTGGTCGTAGACGGGGATAATCGCGTAGCGCAAGGTCCGGACGTCTTTCCGCTCGACGCCATTCGCTTTCAGCTTGTGCAGTACTTTGCCCACCTGCCGCCGATTCTGCTCCTGGGCCGCCTGCACCGTCTTGCCTTCGGTGACCACGCCCAGGTCTACCATGAGGAGGTCGGGCTCGACGTTGACTTCGCCGACCCCTTGTACCTGAATGGTTCCCAGGTCCGTCTTGCCCTCGGCCACCAAACCTCCCTCCCCCGGAGCGGTCCTGGCCGCTCCCATACCAATGTGAAGTCCCGCAGGTTCCCCGGCAGGCCGCTTACCCGGCGTTTTGCCGGGACCGGACAGTTACGGGCGCTGCAATCGATCGCCAGGAAGAACAAGCACTTCGCCCGGACGCACCAGGCCCAGCTCTTCCCGGGCAACCCCCTCCAGGTAAGCCGGATCTTTGAGCCGGGCGCACTCCTTTTCCAAGGATTGGCGTTGTTGCACCAGCGCCTGACGCTTCTGTTCCGCCTCAACTAAGTCTCTCCGCAGGTGATAGAGCTGCCACTCGGCGCGCGCGGCCAGTACCAAGCAGTAGACGAGCAGGACGAGGAGGACCACCACCCTGCCCCGTAGCGGCAGACGGCGGGTTTGCCCCGGCTGCGGCCGCACGGCGGCAACGCAGAATACGGGGGCGGCGGACCACCGTTTTTTTGCCCGGACGAAAAGCCGGCTCAGGGCAAGAAACGGGTACCGCCGACTACGCCTGGCCGGCCCGTCCCAGGCAGGCGAGAACACACGCCCTACCCCGAGGTGACCTGACGTATGCCCACCCTTGTTGGGCGGTCTTTGGCTCCCAGCGAGAGACTTGAGCATCGTGGCGAGCGAGCTTTTCGCGAGGGCGAGGACGGAGGCGGGGCCGAGGGCGCCATACCCGAGGCGGCCATTGAGGCATGGATGCTGAATAGGCCGGGAACCCCCGCCGGAGCCCGGAGCCCGAGCGCCAGTATCGCCCGCGAGGCTCACAGGAGCGGGAGCCAAAGACCGCAAGGAAGAAACGGAGGATAGACCAGCAAGGCGGCCCTTTGGGGCGCAAACCCTAGCCATCCGGTTCTTCCACCCCTTCCTCAAGAAGGCCCAGGCGGTCGCCCGGAAGCACCACCACCACTTCGTAACCCTTCGTCCGCGCCCGCCGGTAAAGGGTGGCTACCGAAGCCGTGCTGAGCTGGAGACGGCGCCCGATTTCTTCGTTTCCCAGCCCCATCTCCTTAAGGATCACCACCTGCCGCTCGCGAAAGCTCAACTTTTCAACGCCTCGAATCTCAAGGCGCAGAAGGACCACCGCCTGCCACGAGAAGCGTACAAAAGGTGGACAAAACGATGACAAGTACTTCGCCGCTAATCGGATATTATCCTGCTATCGTCCGCGGAAAATTTTTTTGAGAAAAAGGAGGACGTGCCGGCTGGCCCAGCGGTAGTAGGTAAGAAGGCCTAAAGCGAGTCCCACAAAGACGTAAAAGTGAATCTCCGCGCCGTTCAGGTAGAAGAGAAGGGCAAACATGCCCACGGCAAAGAGAACCCAGAGCAAAAAATCGGCGAGATCCAGACGGTGCCCGCGCCAACGGGCCCGACGCGCGAAGAAACGGTAGAAATCGAGGAAAAGGCCCAGCAAGAAGCCCATGCTGCAGGTAGCCAGAAGCAGCAACGGCTGGCCGTTCATCTTTAGCGCCAGACTTTCTGCCACCAGCCGCGGCCACGAGCGGCGACCTTTTCCTGGTCGCTATAGGTCAGACTGACCACCAGGCCCCTGGCCTGCAGCCGCCCCTCCTCGACGTTTAGCTGCTCGATGCTCAGCTCCTCGCCGCGGATCACCAGCAGGCCCATGCTCGTGGCAACCACCACCTCCTGCCGGTCGTAGTGCTCCACGTGGGTAACGCCGGTCACGGCAAGTTCCCGGCGACCCACCAGGTTAATTTCGTGTCGCCCTTCCATCCGGCACACCCCCATGGGTCTTTCATGACATCATATGTCGGGGGGTGGCCCGAGTATACGAAAAGGCGGGCCCTCAGGGCCACGCCTTCTCGATCCTAATCCCGCGGAAGAAATACTGTAAGATCTCTTCAGGCCGTTTGCCCTCCTCCGCCAGGGCGCGTGCCCCCCACTGGCTCATGCCTACCCCGTGCCCAAAACCTCGTCCCTCGATTACCAGGTGATTGTCCCGGGCAACGAAGGCGGTAAGCAGCGTGGAGCGCATTTTGTCACTCCCCACGGCCAGCCGTAAGGCGGGAGCGCCCACGGTCGCCTTTCCCACCCGCAGCAGGGTCGCCCTGCCCGAGGGCCCCTTGCGAATTACCGAGGCGCCGGGCGTCGCTCCCGGGTCCTGCCCGGTAGCCTGCCGTACCAGGTGCCGCACCCGCGCCCAGGGAAGAACGACGCGCCAGGACTTGTTATCCGGCGGGGAAAGACGCCATCCGGGATCGGCCACGCTTTTGACGAAAGGTGCCGGCTCCTGGAAATAGGCCAATCCCTCGGCCGCGCTCGCTGCCGTGCGGCCTCCGGCGTCAGCGTGAAACCAGGCATTGATGTACTTTCCCTGGTAGGTACAAACCAGGCCGCGCGTCATCTGCACGGCCCTTCTTACGCGGTCGTTCACTCTTTCAGGCGCATAAGCCTGGAATTCCTTCTCGTCCGTAGAGGCATCGGTACCGTGGGCTTTGACCCCGCCTTCGGTCATTTTCTTCAGGGTGAAGGTTCGGGCCAGAATCGCCTGGGCTGCCAGGGCATTCACCGGCCAGGACGGATCCATTTCGCCCGCGACCACGCCCGTTAAATAATCCTCCAGCTTGATTTTCTTGACCGTATCGCTCTCTTTGACGTAAAGACTAATGACCGGCTCGCGGGTCGGCCAGCGTGGTGCGGGTCGCCTGGCCGGCGGCGGACATGCGGTGAGCCCGATCATCACCAGCACCAACAAGCCCAGGAACAGGAAGCGCCTAACCATCTCCTAAAACCCCCACTTTTTCTTTTATCTTGCGGTGGGGGTCTTGCGTCTATAACGGCAATTCTTGCTTGGTCTCTCTGACCACCCGATAAAGCGCAGGCGCTTCCCGTTTGGTCACCAGAGGTGTCACCGCCAGCACTTCCAGGACCAGGACTTTATTGCCCCAGTCGATAGAAATAACGTCTCCTGGCCTGACCGCAGTACTTGGCTTGGCCGGCCTCCCGTTTACCTGGACACGGCCGGCCTCACAGGCCTCCTTTGCCAAGACGCGGCGGCGCAGGAGTCGCGACACCTGGAGAAACTTGTCGAGGCGCAACTATTCGCCTACCGCCTCCCGCAAGGACTTGCCGGGCTTAAAACTCGGCACCCTGGTCGCCGGAATGGAGATCTCTTCTCCGGTGCGCGGATTGCGGCCCGTCCGGGCAGCCCTCTCTTTCACCTCGAAAGTACCGAAGCCTACCAGTTGCACCTTTTCCCCGCCTGCCAGGGCTTCCCCGATGCTGTCGAAAACGGCGTTGATGACTTTCTCGGCGTCTTTCTTCGTCATTTCTGTTTTCTCGGCGACGCTGTTGATGAGATCCATTTTGTTCAATGCCCATCACTCCTCGCCTAGAGAATTGGTAAATACTGAAGTATATCGTTCGCCGTAATCGAGGAATCTCCTGCCTTCGCGGGTTTTATCCGCGAAAATTTTTGTCCCCCAAGACCTTCGCCTCTTCCCAAAGCGCGTCAAGCTCTTCCGGGCGCAACTCCTCCAGCGCCCTGCCCTGCCGCCGGCATTGCTGCTCCATGTAGGAAAACCGGCGGCAGAAGGAAGCGGTGCTGCGGCGCAAGGCCTCCTCCGCGCCCACGCCCAGAAAGCGAGCCAGGTTAACCACGGCAAACAAAAGATCGCCCAGTTCCCGCTCCACTTCCTCGTGCCGACCCGCGGCCACGGCCTGCCGCAGCTCTTCCTCTTCCTCGTGCAGCTTCTGCCAAACACCCCCGATCTCCGGCCAGTCAAAGTGAACCGCGGCCGCGCGTTCCTGGATCTTTTGCGCACGGGCCAGGGCAGGCAGGGCGTCGGGGATGCCGGCCAGAAGAGAACTATTCTTTCCTTTTTCCTGTTCCTTGATGCGCCTCCAGTTATCGGTAACCTCTGCCGGCGAATCTGCTCTGGCTCCGGCAAAAA
>JACIYD010000060.1 GCA_014360105.1 Clostridia bacterium | reverse complement strand
CCGAAGGTCGTTGGTTCGAATCCATCCCCCGCAACCATGCCCACATAGCTCAGTCGGTAGAGCGTCGCCTTGGTAAGGCGGAGGTCACCGGTTCAATCCCGGTTGTGGGCTCCAGGAACTCCAGTAACTCCAGTGGTGGTGACGGTTTCCACCCGTGTCCGGGCCAGGGCAATCCGGGGCAGTGTGAAGGCTCAGGACAGGCGGGCGGAACCGGATCATGAACCGGTTGTTGCCGGTTCTTTTTTTATTAAAAATTTAGCGCGTTTAGCGCGTTGCCCCTTCGGGACGCCGCCCCGTGGCAAGCCTTCTTGCTTTCGCCCGTTCCTTGAGCCGCGGCACGACCAATGCCACGTAAAGGCCGGTAACCACCCCCGCCGTTACCAGATAGCAACAGGCCCAGGGGTCTTGGGCGAGGACGGCCAGCAACAACAGCCCAAAGATGACCACCGTCAGCAGCGGTACGACCGCTCCTCCCGGAATGCGGAAAGGGCGGGCCGCCCGCGGCTCCCGCCTTCGCAGGCGCCAGACGGCCAGGCCCGCCAAAAGGTAAATCAAGGCCTCCGTGGCCGCGCCTGCATTTACCAACATCACGTACCCACGGGTGAGATAGACGATCGTCGAAACCACCAGCGCGAAGACAAAAACCGCCAAGATGGCCGCCCAAGGGGTGAAGTAGCGGCGGTTGATCCTGCTCAAGGCCCGAGGGAGAACGTTTTCGCGGGCTGAGGCGTAAACAAACCGCGAAAGACTCAAAAGCCCGGCGTTAAAAGTCGTCACGGTAGCCGCCAGGCTCACCACCACCATCCAGGCCAGTCCCGGTCCGCCCAAAAGTGCGCGGGCAAAAATAAGCTGCGGTACGGGCGAAGCCGCCAAAATGGTAGTGTCTACCGTACTACTCAGGGCAACGGTAAACACGGCGTAAGTAATGCTTAAGATGCCAATGGCGAGGAACATCCCTTTGGAAATAAGCCGGATCTGCGTAACTTCCTCCGCGAGCGGGGTTACCCATTCGAAGCCGATGAACAAGAAAACCCCTACGGCCGTCGCGCTCAAAAGACTGACCGGCCCACCGGTGGCAAGCAAGTCGGGCGGACGGAAGTCCTGGCGCGCCAGCGCAAGCAGGCCAAAGGCTAGCAGCGAGGTAATCAGTCCATACGTCACCACATCCTGGAAGCGACCTGCCAGCTTCACCCCACGCAGGTTCAGTGCGGTAACCAGGCCCTGCAAGAGAATAATCCAGACAAAAGCCGGGAGGCCCGGCCAGGTGTCTGCCAGAACCTGCGACAAGACGTAACTCTCCGCCCCGATTACGCTGGCAATCACCCCCATGTAAAGCAGGGAAACGGTTACGGCTAACCGCTCGTTGAAGGCCCGCGCCAGATAGAGGCGCATACCAGCCGCCGAAGGCAACATGCCGTTGAGTTCGGAAAAACAGGCGGCCGCAAAAAAGCAGCAAAGGCCGCCCACCAGGATCGCCAGCCAGGCCGCATTGCCTGCAAGGTAATGCGCCACCTGCACCGCGGCAATAAAGCAGGAAGTGGCAAAGGTGAGACCGGCGCTGGTCGAAATCACTGTGGATAGCGAGAGAACGCGCTTGAGCGCCAAGTTTTCATTCACCCCAAATCATCAACGAAATAAAGTCGAGGCGCATAATGTCCTCCTCCGTGCCCAGGACGCGCAGGCTTCCATTCAGGTACGGTTCGGTAGGGGTAATCCGGCCGGCGAAGAGATCGGCAAGAAGCCCACTTTCTGCTATTACCGTGAGATCTGCCCCGTCGGCTGCAGCCGGTTCAAGATAGACCTGTCCGCCCCGCACTATGAGCAAGTGTTCTGCGGGAAGATCGCTTGCGCGAATAAGGATGGTGCGCTCCCAGTCGGCCAGCATGGGGCGTAACTGGGCGTCAGCGTTGCAGCGATCGCGAAACTGTGCTAGGCAGGCAAGCAGTTCATCCCGGGTGGCCACCGCTTTCCCCCCTTGCCCACCTAGTTTAACCGCTCAATCCGCGGCTTAAGTTGCAGCCGGGCGAGAAGGGCGGTATAGTCTTGCGCGGTTATCTCGTCCCAACGTTTGCCCAAAAGCGTGACCATAACCGCTTCCAGCACGTTGGTGCCAAAGGAACGGCCGCCCAGCTCGGGCGTGGTCGTTACCAACCATTTTACTCCCTGGGCACGGAGTTCCTCAACGTCGGCTGCGGTGACGGTGTTGGTCAAAATGATTTTGCCGTCGAGTCTTGGGGGTGAATAACGCCTGATGAAGTGGAAATCACCGGCAATGACCGCCGCCTCGTCAAAAAACTGGGCAAACTTTGCCGCAGTAACCGCCTTTTCCTCCTGCTTCTTGCCGGTGGGATAGAGCATATGAAAGGGCATCTTCGTCATTTCGGGTAGTAACTTCTTGGCCATCCGGGTCAGTTCCTCCAGACCGCGAATGGGATAGGGTATGCCGGCGGCAAACATCAAGTCCCCGCACACCAGGTCGCAGCCCGCAGCGGCCAGGGCCTCGGCCATGCCAAACCGGTCGACGGCACTAACCAGCAGCACTTTCGTACCCGGACCGATCAGCTTTTCTTCTTCTTCCAGGTACCGGACCGCCTGACGCTCAAGGGTATTCTTCAGGCCGCTGCCGTCGACGACCGGGGTAAGCTTGGCACAGGCCAAAAGGCGCAAGCCGTCCCTGAGCGCGTAACGCTCGCCGCCTGCGTACAAGTAAACATCAATGCCACCTAGGCCGATGGCATCCACTTTGCCGTCGAGTTCACGGATCAGCTCCTCCGCCCTGGCCAGATCGCCGTCCGTTCCCTGGCGCTTGATGCAGAAATCTTCACCCAGAAACGCCGCCGTTACTTCGTGGTCCCTCTTCGATGAGCCCAGGCTTACGCTGACTACGTACCGCATATGTACCCCCCAATGGTATAAGGAAAAGCTAGCTTGGCCGGTGCAACCGCCTCACTAGCTTCCCCTCCCCCAAAATACCAGTTTCTGGGTTGCCTGGGTAGGCTTGCGCGACTGCAAGCCGGTGGACTGACGTCGCCGCAAGCCTCGTGCTCCACCGGGCCCGCGGCTCGTGCGCTCCATCCCTGGCGCCACGGCGCCATTGGCCGTCCATGGCCTCCGGTCGGCTTGCACCCTCGGGCCGCGCTAACGCTGGTTACCCACCATCCTGCCAAGTCGCCTGGAGCAAATCCCAGGTCCGCCCCTTGCGATTTCCCGCCTTCGTTGTGGGGCGAAGCCCCATTGGGGTGCTTCCCCGGGCTTTTGCCCGTCCTTGCTTGCTCAGCCGTCCCTTTTCTCCAGATACCGCTCCAGTTTCCTTTTCACCCGCTGCAGGGCATTATCGATGGACTTGACGTGCCTCTTCAGGTCGAGGGCAATTTCCTGGTAGGACTTCCCCTCAAGGTAGGACATCAACACCTGCCATTCCAGGGAACTGAGGATTTCGCCCATCTTCTCTTCGATATCGTCAAACTCCTCGCGACTAATGATCAGTTCCTCCGGATCGCTGATCCTTGTACCCGAAATCACGTCCAGAAGCGTACGGTCCGAGTCTTCGTCGTAGATGGGCTTGTTCAGGGAAACATAAGAATTGAGGGGAATATGCTTTTGCCTGGTCGCCGTCTTAATGGCCGTAATAATCTGGCGCGTGATACAGAGTTCGGCGAAGGCCCGGAAGGAAGAAAGCTTGTCGCCCCGAAAATCGCGGATGGCCTTATAAAGCCCGATCATTCCTTCTTGGATAATGTCTTCCCGGTCGGCTCCGATAAGGAAGTAGGACCGCGCCTTGGCCCGAACGAAATTCTTGTACTTGTTGATCAGATATTCCTGCGCTTGATCGCACCCGGCCTGGGCAAGCTCAACGACTTCCTCATCTTCCATCATCTCGAAGGGCTCGTAGGCTTCCCTCTGGACGGTGGCGCTCATGTCCTCGCCTCCACTACCGGGATTTGCCGTCTTTCCATCACTAATTTATGCTCAATGGCCCTTTGAATAAGCCAACTCAGGAAAAATGGAGGCGGCTGCTTGTCCTGACCGCACACCTATTATAGCCAATGCCCCCGGTAAAATCAAGGCGAATTCTCGCTTGCGTATCGTTGGCGCAAGACTTCGTAAAGCGCCACCGCGGCGGCGGCCGCGGCGTTCAAGGAATTGACCCGGCCACGCCGCGGCAGGCAGGCCAGGTAATGGCACTTTTCTCGTACGAGTCGCCTCAATCCCCGTCCCTCACTCCCTACCACCAGCACCAGAGGCCCAACCAGGGAAAGGGAAAAAAGACTGGTCTCGGCCTCGCCCGCGAGGCCGACCACCGTCAAGCCCGCCTCCCCCAATTCCTCAAGGGTACGCGCCAGATTGCCCACCCGGGCAAGAGGCACGTGCGCCAGGGCGCCGGCACTTGCACGGGCTACGGCCGCCGTGGCCGGAGCGGCCCGCCGTGCCGGGATGACCACACCGTGCACACCAGTAGCCTCCGCACTGCGCAATACGGCACCCAGATTCTGCGGGTCTTCGATCTGGTCTAGGGCGAGCACCAGGGGAGGCTCTTGCCGCTCCGTCGCCCGTTGCAGGATGGCCTCAAGGGTGGCATAGGCCAACGGCGCCGCCTGCGCGGCCACGCCCTGAGCGCGCTTACTCCCCGCCAGTCGTTGGAGATAAGCGGGCACCACCAGTTGCACCGGTACGCCGTTTTCCCGGGCGAGGCGCACGATTTCCCCATATTCCGGGCGCCGACCGCCCGGTGCCAGCCATATTTTGTTCAGGGGCCGGCCGGCCCGCAACGCCTCAAGCACAGCGTGGGGGCCGAGCAATATTTCCTCCACCGAAACCATCCCTTCTGGCAAGGAAGTTCAGTGGCTTTCCTCGCCCACGGTGGGAAAATAAGGCGCAAGCCAGGGCTCGCGGGCGACGATCAGGGCGGCAAAAGTCTCAAGCATTGCCCGTATCTCCCACTGGGCGCCAGGGGCGAGAACCCGCTTCTGGTAAACGTCCAGCAGCGAGCGCAAGTTCAGCGAGGTAACAAAATTCGTGGCCGCACCACCCGGCAAGACAAAACGCGCGTCTTCCTTCTTAATGCCCGCCGCAAGCAAATCCTCATAGGCCCGCTGCGCCGCCGCCAACTGGCGCATAAAGACTGCCTTTGCCTCCGGTTTTGCGGCGATCTCCGGTGGGATGACATGAGGAAAGGGCGCGTTCTCTCCCTCCCCTTGCGCGCGCACATGGCGTTGCGACTGTACCGAAAGGCTGATACCGATACGGTGCCGCGAGTATTGCGCGAGCAGCGCACGGGAAACACCCGCCACGGCAAAGGTCATGCTGCAATGCTCCACGACGCTCAGGTGACCGGAGCGGATAACGCGGTTGGCCAACCGGAGCATCTCCTCTCGGGGCACTTCTTTTTCCCATAGCTCTAAGGGTGAGGCGTGGCTGTAGCAGGTGCGGGCGGCACACCAAATGACACGCAGAAAATCCGGTGTGCAGGTAAGCAGGCGAACCTCCATCTTCCCCGTGACCCGGGTACAAGGAAAAGCATCTTTCTCCTTCGCTCCCGGGTCCACTCCCCTCCTCCCCTGGCAGGATCAGGCCGAATCGCCGCCGGCAGAAGCCGTCCGGTAGCGCCAGCGGGTGCCGGCGGGGGTATCTTCCACCACCACCCCCAACTCTTCCAGGCGCGCGCGCAGACGGTCCGCCGTGGCCCAGTCCCGCTGGGCCCGTGCCTGACGCCGCCATTCGAGAACAAGTTCGATAAGCACGGCCAGGGAGGCGTTGGGTACCGCCGCGCTGGCCTGTCCGCCTTGGGGCGGCAGGATGCCCAGGACCTCCCCAGCGGTCTCACGGAGCGTCCTTGCCGCCAGCGCCAGGCCGGTGGTGGTCACCTGTCCGGCTTGTGCCAAAAGGCTGTTGGCCAAGCGAACGAACTCGAAAAGGCCGGCGATGGCCAACGCCGTATTGGCGTCGTCGTCCATGGCCGCCATAAACTTTCCCCGGTAGGCCAGGGCAGCCTGTGCCAGGGGATCGGCCACCCCGTCGGCGGGTGGAACCGCTTGGGCGCTTGCCAGGGCTTCTTGCAAGGCCGTAAGGCGCTGCCACGCCCGCCCTGCTTCTTCCACCTTTTCCGGCGCAAAGTCCAGCGGACTACGATAGTGGGTACTGAGCAAATAAAAACGCAGGACGGTACCGGAAAAACGCTGCAAAAGCTCCCGCACCAGGAAGAAATTTCCCTGCGACTTGGACATCTTCTCTTCCAGCACGGTGATGAAGCCATTGTGTAGCCAGAAACGGGCAAAGGGCCGGCCGGTATAGCTTTCCGCCTGGGCGATCTCATTTTCGTGGTGGGGAAAAATCAGATCGGCCCCGCCGCCGTGGATGTCGAACTCCGGCCCGAGATAGTGCAGGGCCATCGCCGCGCACTCACTGTGCCATCCCGGCCGCCCCCTGCCCCAGGGACTATCCCAGCCAGGTTCTTCCGGGCCGGCCTCTTTCCAGAGGGCGAAATCAAGCGGGTCCGCTTTACGCGGATCGATCTCTAGCCGTGCTCCTGCCTGCATCGCCTCCCAGGACCGCCCGGAAAGCTTGCCGTAGCCGGAGAAACGACGCACGGAGAAATAGACGTTGCCGCCCACCTGGTAGGCAAAACCTTTTTCCAGCAAAGCCTCCAGCATAGCTACAATCGCTTCCAGGTGCTGGCTCACGCGCGGGTGAACCGTGGCGGGACGCACTCCAAGGGCGTGGGCATCCTCGAAGTACGCATCAATGTAACGACGGGCCAGGCTGCCGGGCTCCTCCCCTTCTTCTTGTGCCCGCAGGATGATCTTGTCGTCGATATCAGTAAAATTCTGCACCAGGAGCACCGGATAACCCCGGTACTCCAGGTAGCGCCGCAAGGCGTCGAAGAAAACAATCGGCCTCGCATTGCCTAAATGGATGAGGTTATAGGTGGTCGGGCCGCAAACATACATCCGGACCAGCGGCGGCCTAGCCGGGCTGAACTTTTCTTTCTTCCGCGTCAGCGTATTGTAGAGGTAGATGCTCACGCAGTTGCACCTCCATTTCGGCCAGCCGCCGTTCCAGGCGCTCGATCTGCCACTGCAGGCTGACCAGCATCTCGCCGACCGGGTCCGGCAACTGGTCGTGCCGCAGGTCGATGGGAGAAGGCGAGGCGTCGGCTACATGCCGCCCGTCGCGCACCACAATTTTGCCGGGAACACCTACCACGGTGCAGTTCGGGGGTACATCGCGCAGCACAACCGAACCGGCTCCGATCTTGACATTATCGCCGATGGTGATATTACCGAGCACCTTGGCGCCGGTGCTGATAACCACATTGTTGCCGATGGTCGGGTGGCGTTTGCCCTTTTCTTTCCCCGTGCCTCCCAGGGTTACTCCCTGGTAAATGGTCACGTTGTCACCGATTTCGGTCGTTTCGCCGATTACCACGCCCATACCGTGGTCGATAAACAGCCCCCGCCCGATGCGCGCCCCGGGATGGATTTCGATGCCGGTAAGAAAGCGGTTCACTTGCGAGATCAGCCGCGGCAGAAGCACCAGACCCCGGCGGTAAAGCCAGTGGGCCAGGCGGTGGAGCAGAAGCGCATGAAAACCGGGGTAGCAGAGAACGACCTCCCAGGTGCTGCGGGCAGCCGGATCGCGTTCAAAAACGGCTTGAATGTCCTCTTTCAGGCGGCTGAGGAATCCTGCCACTTTCTCCCCTCCCTCTTTGAAGAAAAGGCCTTTCGTCCACAGAGACGAAAGGCCGCGGTCCCACTCTGCTTGGACAGCAAGGCTGCCCCTCTCATCACGCCCCGAGAGAAGCTCCAGAT
>JACIYD010000006.1 GCA_014360105.1 Clostridia bacterium | reverse complement strand
CTTTCGGCGCGCCATATCCGAGTCGGGTACTTTCCCCGGTGACACAAGCCGGGCTGGTACACGCCGGCGTCTCCCGGCTGGCCGCCGGGAAGGCCGAAAAGGTCAAGGGACCATGGTAAGTTTTTCTTTCAGGCATATTGTTTCTGCCAACCACGTAGAGATATAATAATGTGTGCAGATGCAAATCATTTGCACAATTGGCGAGGAGGTTAATGGTGCGCTGGGCCCGAAGTCTCTCGACCGCGGTCTTGATGGTCTTGACAGCGCTGGCGCTGGCCGTCGCCGTTGGGGTTGCCTGCACCCCTCAGCAGACTGAAGCGGTTGCTTCGAGGACGCCCTTGCGGGTTTGCGCCACCATCTTCCCTCTGTACGAATTTGCTACGCGGATTGCGGGGGAGCGGGCACAGGTTTCCCTGCTTCTCCCTCCGGGGGCCGACGTCCACCTCTGGGAGCCGGGGGTTGATACCCTGCGCTCGCTGGGAAGGGTCGACCTCCTCATTTATAACGGCGCGGGCCTGGAACCCTGGTTAGAAAAAATTGTAGCCGCTGCAAGCAACCCGCGCCTGCGCTTGGTGGATGCCAGCGAGGGACTTGCGTTGCATCCGATGGGGGGTGGGGAGGTGCACGGGCACGCTGCGGGGGAAAAGGCGCGGTCGCGCGGCGCGCAGGAGCCCGGTGCCTATGATCCCCATGTCTGGCTTGATCCGGTGCGTGCCAAGCGGCAGGCGGCGAACATTCGCGACGCGCTCGTCGCCGCCGACCCGGAGGGGAAGAATTTTTACTCGGCCCGCTACGATGCCTTGGCACGGCGCCTGGACCACCTGGACTTTCTCTTTCGCACCGTCCTGGCCGGAACAAGGCACAAAGACTTCGTCGTCTCACACGCTGCCTTCGGCTATCTTGCCTCTCGCTACGGGCTGCAGCAGATAGCGCTTACCGGGCCTGAGGGGGAAGCTGAACCGAGCCCGGCGCACCTCGCGGTGGTGGCCGGCCTCTACCGCGGCGGCGGGCGGCGCTACCTTTTCATCGACGCATTGCATGGCGGTCGGGCCGCGGCGACGGTGGCGCGCGAAGTTGGCGCGGAAGTGCTGGCGCTGCACCATCTCGCGGCGCTGACCCCCACGCAAGCGACGGCCGGCGAGGATTACTTTTCCCTGATGGAGGAAAACCTGGTTAACCTCTATCGCGGTTTGGAGTAGAGACGATGCGCGCGGTACTGGAAGTTCACGGGCTGGAATTCGGTTATTACCACCAACCGCTGCTGCGGGACGTGACCTTGGCCGTTTATCGGGGCGAAGTGGTAATGCTTACAGGCAGCAACGGTGCGGGAAAGAGTACCCTCATTAAACTGGCCCTGGGTCTCTTGCCACCCTGGCGGGGAGAAATCCGGCTCTTCGGCGAGGACCTGCACCGTTTTCGGCAGTGGTCGCGGCTGGGATATCTACCCCAGGGGACGAACAATGGCTTTTTTACCTCCTTTCCCGCCTCGGTGGCCGAGGTGGTCGGCGCTAATCTCTTGTCGTCCGGCTGGCGCCTCTGGCGGGGCCGTGCGGCGGCAGAAAGGGTGCAGCAGGCGCTGACGGCGGTGGGGCTGGAAGCGTTGGCGCCGCGATCCGTGGGGAGTCTCTCGGGCGGACAGCAGCGCCGCGTTCTCCTGGCGCGGGCGCTGGTAAACGCGCCGGAGTTGTTGTTTCTCGATGAACCCCTGGCTGGGGTAGACGCAGAAGCGGCGCACCGGATCGCCGAGCTTTTGCTACGTCTTAACCGCGAGGGTATGACCATAGTACTTGCAAGCCACGGGAACGGCACCCTGGAGGAGGCGGCTAGCCGCATCTTCCGCCTTGAACGCGGCCGCCTCGAGCTCCGCAAAATTGGCCACGGCCGTGCCGAAGCTGGGAATTGAAGCTCTAAAACCGCCGGGTCGGCGGCGGGAAGAGGGGAAGTGGAGTGATGCATACGGTGCTCCCGCGCATCTTCCTAGACATATGGCAGCTCGGTTTTCTCCAGCGGGCTTTTCTCGCCGGCCTGGTGGTGGCCGCCGTTTGCCCGGCCGTAGGCCTCTTTTTGGTGGTACGCCGGCTTTCTCTTTTAGGAGATTGCCTGGCGCACGTTTCCCTGGCCGGCGCCGCCCTGGGTCTGGCGGTGGGGGTGAACGCGAACCTTGGTGCGATGCTGGCCGCCCTGGGGGCGGCGACCGGCCTGGAATACCTGCGGCGCGCATACGGCCGACAGGCCGATCTCGCGCTGGCCGTAACCATGGCGGGCGGCGTGGGTGTTGCCGCTGTTTTGACCGGTCTCGGCCGGGTAAACCTAACGGTGGTCATGGGTTACCTCTTTGGCAGTCTGGTGGCCGTGAACCGGGAGGAACTGCTGCTCATCGCCATGATCGGGGGCGCCGTGGCCGTAACCTTGTTCGTTTTCTACCATAAGCTCTTTTACCTTGCACTCGACGAGGAAGGCGCCCGGGCGGCGGGCATTCCTGCGGGGCCGTTGAGCCTTTGCTATCTCCTGTTGGCGGGGGCGGCGGTCAGCCTGACGATGCGGCTGGTGGGCGCTTTGTTACTGGCCTCGTTGCTTACCCTTCCGGCGGCCTGCGCTCTGGCGCTGGCGCAGAGTTTCCGGCAGGCGTTGCTCTTGAGTATTGCCTTTGCCGAAACGGCTACGGTGGCCGGTCTCGTGCTGGCCTACTATCTGGGTACGGCTCCCGGCGGGACCATCGTTCTGAGTGCGATTGGACTTCTGCTCTTGGTTCTATGTTTCAAGCCGCTCATGTTATACTATAGGAGGCGCAAACAGGAAGGGGAGTGAACCGGTTGGCGGCGAGCAACACCATGATGAGCCTGCCCAAACTCGAGGAATATCTTTCTGCCAAAGGTTACCGGCTGACGGACCAGCGTCGCGCGCTTTTGCAGGTTCTCTGGGAGGCGGATTGCTGTCTTACGGCGCAGGAGCTATATACCAGGGTCCTTGCCGCCAGGCCCGGTACCAATTTTTCTACCGTTTACCGCAATCTTGAGGTGCTGAACCAGCTCGGGGTCATCTGTCTGGTGGACAACGGGCAGCAGGCGCACGCCTTTGAGCTTAATGTAGATGGAGCACATCACCACCATATTGTTTGCCGCTCCTGCGGCCGAACGCGCCGGCTCGATTTTTGCCCTTTTGACGCCTGGTCCGGGCCGGAGGGCTTTGTCTGTGTGGAGCACAAGTTTGAGGTTTACGGCTACTGTGAGAGCTGCAGCCCTAAGGCGAGGAAGCGCTAAGCCCGAGAACGGGGTGTGAGACTTTTGGCATCGCGGCGAGCCGGGCTTTTCGCGAGAGTGCCCGGGGGGCGTAGTCCCACAACAAAGGCAGGAAATTGCAGGGGGGGGGGCGGGCCCGGGATTGGCTTCAAGCGACCTGAGCAAGATGGTGGGTAACCAGCGTCAGCGCGGCCGAGGGCGCAAGTCCACGGATGGCTACTAGCTCCCGCGGCGCCAGGATGGCGCGCACGCGCCGCGGGCACGCCTCAGGCCCGAAGCGCGAGCCTCAATTCGGCGTGCGAGGCTCACGCCAACGAGGGAGCCAAAGAGCGCAAGAGGCAAAGTGGGGATAACCAGTGAGAGGTCGCCTTGACAAGTGGTACATAAGAGGTATAATATAAAGCGTGACGGGCGTGTAGCTCAGTTGGGAGAGCACCACAATGGCATTGTGGGGGCCAGGGGTTCAAGTCCCCTCACGTCCACCAGTTTGTGTAAATGATGAGCCTCTCGTCCAAGAGGCTTTTTTATTTGGTAATATTTTTTGGGCGGCAATCTGGTCAGGAGTGCGAGAGATTCTCCACCCAACCCCCGGCGGCGGCGCGGGCGATTTTCTCCGCCGTGCGTCTCGCCGTGGTGACGGCCTGGCGCATCTTCTCTGGCGTCAGAAACTGGCTAAAACCCACCACCCAAAGGGCGGCAGGGCCTGCCCGGTCGATGGGGGGAAGAAGGACGCACACGGCGTTCACGCCGCGCAGGTATTCCTCGTAGTCGGTCGCATAACCCCTTTCCCGTGCCTCCTCCACCTGACGGAGGAATTCCGCCGGGTCGGTAATGGAGCGGGGCGTATAACGGGGTAACGGCGCTTCGGCCAGCAAAGCCCGCACTTTCTCTTCCGGAAAGGTGGAGAGGAAGACCTTGGCCGTCGCTCCGGCCAGGAGAGGCAGGCGCGTGCCGACAGGCGCGGAGACCTTCCATTCGGCCGGACTTTCCGCCTTCGCGGTAATGGCGATTTCCTGCCCGTCGCAGATGCCAAGAAAAACCGTCTCCTTGAGCTCCTGGCTCAAAGCTTCCAGATAAGGCTGGGCCAGGGCCTCAAGACCGAGATTCCTGGCCGCCTGCCGGCCCAGCTCGATGAGACGGGGGCCAAGGCGGAAACCCCTTCCTTGGCCCTCCTGTACCAGGGCCTCAAGCTCGAGGAGCATCTTTACCAGGCCGTGTACAGTGCTTTTGGGCAGCTCAAGCCGCTTGGCCAGGCCGCTGATTCCAAGTTTGCCCGGCTCACGGGCCACTTCTTCAAGGATGGCAAAGGCCTTGGCCACGGCCGGCGCCAGATAAGTGTTTTTCCGCTGCTCTTTCATGTTAATCTAAATATATCCTTTGGGTGGTCGCGGCGTCAAGATCGGACTGCTCCGAATCGGTGACGTCCTGACCCGCTTGCGCCAAATAATAATTGTTCCCAAAGTGGCCGGTCTATGCTATACTTGGTACCGGCCTCAGGTGTTTGTCTGACGCACGGCAGGCCGCGCCAGACGTGGTACGATTGGGGGGTAAGGCATGCTGAGGCTCGAGAATCTGACGGTGGCTGTGGGTGAAAGGGAAATCCTCCACGACATCAATCTCGAAATCCGGCCGGGCGAGGTCCATGTGCTTTTTGGCCCCAACGGCTCGGGCAAGACCAGTCTTCTAGGGGCGATTATGGGCTTTGCGCGTTACCGGGTAGTCAGTGGCAAGATTTACTTCCAGGGCGAGGACATTACTACCTGGCCCATTGACGCGCGGGCGCGGCTGGGTATCGGGCTTTCTTTCCAGCGGCCGCCAACGGTACGCGGCGTGACCACGAGGCAACTGGTAGGCGTATGCGGTCGGGGGCAGGTTGAGGTGGAGGCGTTGGCGGAGGAATTAAACTTTCGGGACTTCCTCGACCGGGATGTTAACTTGGGCTTTTCCGGCGGCGAATTAAAAAGGTCGGAGCTGTTGCAGTTGCTGGCCCAGGACCCGCAACTGGTGCTGTTGGACGAGCCGGAGTCCGGCGTGGACCTGGAAAACATTGCGCTCATCGGCCGGGTGATCAACCGCCTGCTGGAAAGGGACGTAGTTCACCGCGAAGGTAAGTCGCAGCGCGAGATCAGGCGTGGCCGGCGCAAGGCTGGACTGGTGATCACCCATACCGGCTATATTTTAGACTATCTCAATACCGACGTAGGTCACGTACTCTTTGAGGGGCGTCTCTCCTGCGTGGGTAACCCGCATGAACTGCTCGACTGTATCCAAAAGCTGGGCTATGAGGAGTGCGTCCGCTGTTCCATTGAAAACGCTACAATGGCAGGAGGGCAAGGGAATTATGCACACGGCACGGCAGGAAGAGATTCTGGCGCGGGCACGGGCGGCCGCGGGTAAGGCGGCGGCTTATGGCGAGGACCTTGATCTTAATTCTTACAGGGTTTCTGCCGCCACCCTTCCTTACCTAAATGATCCAACGCAACTGGCGGCCGAAGACCGGGCACGCCTGCTCGCCGCCGGTGTCGATGTGACTGGGTCGGACCGGGCGGGAACCTTCATCCAGATCAACCAATCGGTGGTGCACTGCGGGGTGGCCCAGGAAGGGCTGGAGGTGCTGAGTACCGCCGAGGCACTCGAGAAATACCCTTGGGCTGAGGAGTACTGGTGGCGGGCGGTCCTCCCTGACCAGGACAAGTATACGGCGCACGTCGCCCTCGCGCCGCAGCGCAACGGCTACTTCATTCGGGCGCTACCCGGCGCGCGGGCGGTTTATCCCCTCCAAGCCTGTCTCTACCTGCAGCAGGAGGGCGCCGTTCAGGATGTGCATAACATTGTTATCGCGGAAGAGGGGGCGGAGTTGCACCTCGTTAGCGGCTGTACCAGTGCCGCCCGCGTAAAGCACGGAGCGCACATCGGCATCTCCGAGTTCTATGTAAAGAAGGGTGCGCGCCTGACGTTTACCATGATCCACAACTGGGCCGAAGGGGTGGCGGTGCGCCCCCGTTCGGGCACGGTGATCGCCGAAGGGGGCCTCTTTCTCTCAAACTACGTCTGCCTGCAACCGGTACGCACCATGCAGATGTACCCAACCGCCTGGTTGCAGGGGCCCGGCGCGGTCGCCCGCTACTACAGCATCCTGGTGGCGCCGCCCGGCTCCTCCATGGACGTTGGCTCGCGGGTGGTGCTTCAGGCTCCCCGGACGAGGGCCGAGGTGGTGGCGCGGACGCTGACCACCGGCGGGGAAATCATCAACCGCGGGTGCCTGGTGGCGGAGGCGCCGGAGGTAAAAGCGCATCTAGAATGCCGTGGCCTGGTACTGGCGGAGACGGGGGTGATCCACGCCATCCCCGAGCTCCTTGCCAAGGTGGGCAACGTGGACCTCTCGCACGAGGCGGCGGTGGGGAAGATTGCGGAGGAGGAGATCGAGTACCTGATGGCGCGGGGCTTAAGCGAGGACGAGGCAACGGCGACCATTGTGCGCGGCTTTCTCAACGTGCAAATGATGGGCCTACCGCCGGCGCTGCAGGCGGAGATCGACAAGGCGGTGGAGGCCGGGGAAAAGGCGCTATTCTAGTATTAGGCGGGGCGGGCGTCATGGCGGCGAACTCGGGGTTTGGGCGAGCGCAACCTGAGGCCGCCCCGCGGTGGCCGGTACGGACCCATGGCAAGGGTAGCGCGGGATTCGGCCATTAGCCACCCCCTTTGGGTATGCCAACCGTTGAGTTGGGGTAAAAACTGCAAGCGTTTAGGCTGCCTGTTTTACTGATAATTAAGACTACGGCGGCTATCATTGAACGCCTAAGGCGGATGATGTTATAATTGAGCTAAAAGCAACTGTACATACTTATGTACAGAACTCCTCATAAACGATGTTGGCATAGTTTTTGCTAGATTACAACAAACCCGCCGGTGGAGGTAACCATGCTGTGCTGGAAGTTATCCCCTTAACTCAGGCAAGACAGGCTTTTCTTCAGCTGGTACAGAAGGCGGAGAAAGGGCTTGGCCGATATATACTTACCAGGCACGGGCGACCGGTCGCCGTCCTAGTTGGCTATGAGGCGTATCGCGCGCTAGAGGAAACGGCCAAACTGCTGGCCAATCCCGAATTTAGCCAGGATCTTGTAAAAAAGCTCGGCGAGGCAGGCGGGGAGGGGCGCTGGCTGGATGAAACGTAAGATCTGGCTCGCGCCGTGGGCGGCGACGCAATGGGAGTCCCTGCCGGCCGGGCTAAAGACGCGGGTGCGGGCGGCGCTGGAACTGGTGGCCGCCGGCAGCGGCGGTGGCACCCCATTGACCGGCCCGCTTTCTTCGCTCTTCCTTTGCACGCTGGAGCCCGGGATTGATCTCATTTACCGCGAGAGCGGCTCCTTGCTTGAGGTGCTTGCTCTGTACCGGCCGGACGCGGGAAGCCACGCGGCAGAAGGCGGCCGGGTCGTGGGCGTCGTACTCGCCGCCGGTGAAGGGGAGTGCCGCGGCCTGCCCTTGCCGTTGGTGCCGCTCGGCGGCCAGCCCCTGATCAGTCATGTAGCGCGTACGCTGCAGGCGGCAGGAGTCGATGAGGTAATCGTCGTTTTGGGTTACGCGGCGGAGGCGGTCAAGGCGCGCGTGGAACTGGCGGATGCGGCCGTGGTGGTCAACCATCGTTATCGTCTCGGTCTGGCCAGTTCGTTACGCTGCGGCTTGCGTCTTGCCGGCGACGCGGCCGCGGTACTGGTTACCCTGGCAGACCGCCCGTTTCTTACACCCGCTTCCGTGAAGAAAGTGCTGGCGCGTTATCGGCAGGCGCGACCGCCGGTGGTGCTTCCCGTTTATCGCGACCGGCCCGGGCACCCCGTGCTTTTCGACCGCTCTTTACTACCCGCGCTCGGTCGGGTAAGGCGCGGTGGTCGCGAGGTGGTGCGCCGCTACCAGCACCAGGTGGCCGCGGTGCCGGTAGAGGATGAGGGCGTGGTGCGCGAAATCGGCTAGGGGACGACGCCCCGAAGAGCGGCCGCCGGCGGTGAGAAAAGTAGGCCGTGGTCGGAGCGGGCACCCGATTGGGGAAGAAGGCAGAGGGAGAATAGGAGAGAGAGGGGGGAAAGGCCAGGGCGCGGTGCTTCGCTGCGGCCCGGCGGCCGGGAAAGTGCTCAAGAAAGTACCGGTAAGAGAAAGCACTGGTCTGGTGCTGGGGCACGACCTCACGCAAGTGGTGCCGGGGGTGTTCAAGGGGGTGGCCTTTCGGCGAGGACACCGCATCCGCCCCGAAGACCTACCACAACTACTGGCGATGGGCAAGGAGCACATCTACGTTTATGTGCCCGAGCCAGGCGAGGTGCATGAGGACGAGGCGGCGGTGCGTCTGGCCACCGCTCTGGCCGGTCCGGGCGTACATTGGAACGGGCCACGGGAAGGGAAGGTTAATCTGGTGGCGGCGGGACCGGGGCTGTTACGGGTCTCCCGCGTGGTGATAGACGCGGTCAACGCGCGAGGGGATATGGTGGTGGCCACGCTCCACGATGCCCAGCCGGTTGCGGCGGGGCAGGTATTGGCCGGCGCCCGGGTGATACCGCTTGTGGTGCCGGAAGCATTGGTGGCGGCCGTGGAGGAATTCGCGGCGGCACACGGCCCGGGCCTGGAGGTAAAGCCTTTCCGTCCGATAAAGGCCGGAGTAATCGTCACCGGGAATGAAGTAGTGAGCGGGCGCGTCCGCGACGGTTTTGCTCCCCGGGTGGAAGAAAAGCTGGCGCGGTACGGCTCAAGCATCGGCCGGGTTCGGTACCTGCCCGACGGTACGGGCGGTATCGCCGCCGCCATCCACGAGATGGCTACGGCGGGGATGGGGATGATCCTCGTTTGCGGGGGCATGTCGGTGGACGCCGACGATACCACGCCGGCCGCGATCCGTGAAAGCGGTGCCCGGGTGGTGATCTACGGTACCCCGGTTTTCCCGGGGGCGATGTTCATGCTGGCTTATCTTGACGAGGTGCCGGTCTTGGGCTTACCGGCCTGTGTATTGCACGATCCGGCCACCGTCTTCGACCTGGTATTGCCCCGGCTGCTGGCGGGCGAGAGAATTACCAGGGAAGAAATCATTGTCCGGGGAGTGGGCGGGCTTTGCCGCCAGTGTGCCACCTGTACTTACCCGGCGTGCTCCTTCGGCAAATAGCGCACCCTGCGGCATGCGCGGATAAAGCTTTTTCGGGCGCGCGGGCCGCTTCGGGCCGGAAGCAAGAGACGGGCTGGAAGCGGAAAAGAGGTTCGAGGTGACAGAGGTGAATGTGATGGCATCGGTCGCACTGGGTGCCGTACTGGGCCTTTCGCGGCCGATGGTCGTCTCCTTGATCGGCGCGGGCGGCAAGACCACTCTCCTTTACCGCCTGGGACGGGAACTGGCCGCTGCCGGCAAAGCGGTGCTCTTAACCACCACGACCCATATGTACCACCCGTCGCCCGGCGAGGCGGACGAGGTGGTGCTGGCGGGCCGGGCAAGCGACCTGGCGGGAGCGGTGGCCGGTAAGTTACGTGCGGGCCGGTGCCTTTTTCTTGCTCGGGAAAGGGAAGGGGAGAAGGTGGTTGGCCTTGCCCCGGCGATGGTAGACCGGCTGGCGGCGGCGTGGCCCGAGGTGTACGTGCTGGTGGAAGCAGACGGCGCCGCGCGGCGCCCCTGTAAGGGTTACGCACCCCACGAGCCGGCAGTGCCGCGCACCACGGCACTGCTAGTCGGCATCGCCGGGCTTGATGCCCTGGGGCAGCCGCTTACCTCGGTGTGGGTGCACCGGCCGGAGATGGTGGCTGCAGTGACTGGCCTGGCGCCGGGAGCGCGGCTGGCGCCCGAAGACCTGGCCCTGACCCTCGCCGTCGGCTTGCGGCGGGGCATGGCGGTGCTGTCGCGGGGCCGCGCGGTCGCCTGGTTGAACAAAGTGAACAGGGGGAGGCTGGCGGGCGCGCGGCGCGCGGCGCGGGCGCTACTTGCCGAGGCGTTTGTGGAAAAGGTAGTCTTAGGGGCAGCGGCCGCCAAAGAGGCGGTGCACGAGGTTTGGGCGGGCGATACCGGTCCTTGCGGCGTCGCCGGGATCGTGCTGGCGGCCGGCACCTCTTCCCGCATGGCGGGCCAGAAGCTGCTCTTGCCTCTCGGCAACAAGAGCGTTCTCGAGCATGTCGTCGATCTCGCCTTGGGCCTGCCGCTGGCTCCGGTGATCGTCGTCCTCGGCCACCAGGCGGAAGCGTTGGTCGCAGTCCTGGGGCGGCGGCCGGTGGTACTGGCGAAAAATCCCGCCTATGCGCAGGGGCAGTCCACCTCGGTCCGGGCGGCGCTGGCGGCCTTGCCCTCGGGAGTCAGGGCGGCAGTGTTTTTCCTCGGCGACCAGCCGCTGATCCGCGCGCAAGTGGTGGAGACATTGCTCAAGACGTATCAGGAAACGGGCGCACCCGCGGTTTATCCTACCTATATAGGGCGCCGGGGCAACCCGGTGCTTTTCGACCGGCGTGCCTTCACCGCCCTGGCCGGGTGTCAGGGGGACGAGGGGGGCCGTACGCTGCTTGCCGGAGGATTGGCAGGCGCGGTGGCCGTCCCGGTAGATGATCCGGGCATTCTTCTGGACATCGATACGGCCGCCGACTACGAACGGGCCAGACAATGGTGGGCCGGGGGGAGCAGAGAAGACGTGGGGGAGGGGTGAGCGGATGCGCGGAGAACTGGTGCTCATCCGCGGCGCAGGGGACCTGGCAACCGGCATTGCGCACCGCCTGTGGCGCAGCGGTTTTTCCCTTGTAATGCTGGAGATTGCGCAACCCACGGTCATCCGGCGCACGGTGGCCTTAGCGGAGGCGGTATATACCGGCGAGGTGGTCGTCGAAGAGATGCGCGGTCGCCTGGTAGCCGACGCAGCCGCGGCGCGGGCGGCGTATCGGGAAGGGGTCGTCCCGGTGCTGGTCGACCCGGAGGCGGCAAGCATCCGGGAATTGCAGCCGGCGGTGCTCGTGGATGCCATTATGGCAAAGAAGAACCTTGGTACGCGACGGGGTCAGGCGCCGGTAGTCGTGGGGGTAGGCCCCGGCTTTACCGCCGGTGTAGATGTCGACGCGGTGGTGGAAACCCAGCGGGGACACGACCTGGGACGGGTGATCCTGGAGGGGAGCGCGGCCCCCAACACCGGCGTTCCCGGCGAGATCGAGGGTTATCGTGAGGAGCGCGTGCTCCGGGTGCCACCAGGCGGCACCGGACGGTGGGAACCACTGGTAGAGATCGGGGATCTGGTCGCCGCCGGCCAGACAGTGGCCCGCGCGGGCGGCGTGCCGGTGCAAAGCCGCATTGCCGGCGTGGTGCGCGGCCTGCTACGCGCCGGTCTTGCGGTGAGGCCGGGGATGAAGGTGGGTGATGTGGACCCCCGGGGGGACCGCTCCCTCTGTTTTACCATTTCCGACAAGGCGCGGGCCGTGGGCGGCGGGGTCCTGGAAGCGATCCTCTATTTCCTCAGGGGCACGGGGAGGCAAGCCCTCGAAACGAAGGAATAAAGGCGCAGGAGGCGGCCCCCGGCGTTGATTTCCCGGGCGACCGCTGTCTCAAGGTACGGCGGCGGTGCCGCTCCTACCCGTTCCCGTCCCGGGCTTTCGCCAGCTCGGCCCGGAGACCGTACAGAACAAGCACATCTACCCGCTCGGCGAGCCCGAGCGCGGTCTGCCCCTCTCCCAGGTCATCCAGCAGAGCGTTTTGCGGCGCAACGGCAACCCATTCATCGGCCACGGTTCCTACAAGGGTTACCCGGAAACGGGACCGCTACCTCAGCCTGGCTACCGCCAAAGGCTTCTTTACCAGTGCCTACGGCTTTACGGCTCAGGCCGCCGAAGTGAAGGTCGACACCGCCACCGGGGAAGTGCAGCTCGTGCGGGCGGTCACCTTTCACGACTGCGGCTATCCCCTTAACCGGCAGTTAGTGGATGGACAGGTTGAGGGCTATGCTTCGACGGGACAGGGGCAGGCATTAAGTTGAGGAAATCATCATCTCCCTGCCTATTACGCCTGCCAAAGTGCTGGGCGGCCTGGGCGCGGTAGAAGAGACAGGTTAAGGGCCAGCCCTTTCAGCGGGCACCGCTACGCTGCCACAGGTAGGAGAGGCCGCCGGAAGCTAGGCTTATTTGGACGCCAACTTAACGGCGGTGCCGTAAACGAGGATCTCCGCCGCGCCCTGCATCACGGACGAGGTGGCGAACCGCACGCCGATAACCGGATCGGCGCCGAGAGATTGTGCCTCCTGGACCAGGCGCTGCAGTGCTTCCTCGCGGGCTTCCTGCAAAAGCTGAGTATAGGCCTTAACTTCCCCGCCGACCAGGTTGCGGGCAAAGGCGGTGAAGTCGCGGCCGATGTTGCGGGCACGCACGGTGCTGCCGCGCACCAGACCGAGCGTTTCCACCACCGGCCGTCCCGGGACTTCGTAGGCCGTAGTCAAAATCATTGTGCCGCCGCCCTCCTTCTAGGTTCGTCGAGTTTCTGGGGCTTTTGGCCTGGGTAGGCTCCCGCGACTGCAAGCTGATGTGGTTTGGGGCAAATCCCAGGCCCGCTTTGTCTATTGTAGAGTTTTTCCTCCTTCCATGTGGGGTAACGCCCCGCGGAGCACTGCTTCTATGGGGTCTCGCCTGCGCCGATCCGGGGTCACAGATACATGAAATAAGTACCCATTATCATCTTGAAGTTATTCTTCACCGCCTGGCGGCCCCGGACCGGTTGCATATGACCTGGCAAAAGGTATTCTACCTCCAACTCGGCCAAGCGCTTGATACTTTCTTTGAGCTGAGCGCCGTTTCCCTGGGGGAAATCGGTACGGCCTACACCGGCGGCAAAAACGACATCTCCGGTAAAGAGAACCTTTTCCTCGGGCCAGTAAAAGGTGAGCGACCCCGGCGAGTGGCCCGGGGTATGCAGCACCTGAAGGGTAATACGCCGGGTGCGACCCAGCACCAGTTCGCCTTCGTCCAGGAAGAAATCGGGTACGGGGCGCCCTTTTGGCTCTTCCCTTTGCCCGGGATAGAGCAGCCGGTACATGGCCAGCCAGTGCTCTTCCTCGGCAGCGTGCATGGCGAGTCTGGCGCCGCTTTTTTCCTTGATTAGCCCGGCGGCCTCACCGTGATCAGGATGGGCGTGCGTGAGAAGGATAAGCTTTACTTCTTCCAGGCGCAGGCCATCAGCGGCCATGGCCCTGGTAAGGTATTCCAGGCAGGGTTCGCCGAACTCGTTGCGGACGTGTCCGGGGTCGATCAGGGTAAGGCTCTCGCCCAGCAGGCAGTAGGTATTACAGTTGTTACCTGCCCCCTGCCAGGGATAGAAGAAAAGGCGCGAGGTGAGACGCACGTTCCTTGCTCCTTTCAGTGGTACGTTCGTGGTCGCTGCCATCATAACATAGCCGCCGGGGGCGGGGCAAGTTCGGGTGTCGGTATAGTACCCTCGCGGCGGGAAAGACTATAGCTGGCAGGCGGCTGGTAGCTGCCGAGAGGGGGGAAGGAAGATGGCCCGCGCCGACAACGCTCCCCGCAGCTTTAAGTGCCGGCAGTGCGGTACGATCTTTACCGCCCGTGGCGAGACGGGAACCTGCCCCATCTGTGGCTGCGAATGCCGCGCCGGGGAATGCGCCATGTTAGAGGCCTCGGACGAGGGCTATTGAGCGAAGCGTACCACCTTTACGATCTGCCAGGGCGCCGTTCCCCCGGCCTTCTTCGCCGGTCTCGGCGTCAGGGGAACCACCCGGCGGGCAGCCTGTTGCCGCGCCCGTGCATCCCAACGTACGAGGTCTTCGATCAAGGGGTGTTGCAGCAAGAGCTCCCAGGCCTTGGCGACGGCCTCGATAAAAGCCTGTTCCAGGGGAAAGCGGCCGCCGAGCAGGGGGCAGCGGTACGGCAGGGCCACCGTTTCCCAGATCAGCACCAAGTGCCCCTCGGGCAAATAGTGGGCGGTGAGGGGAAAGAAGCGGCACTGGAGCGGCCGTTTCTCCCGCGGGCAGTGGCCGTGGCAGCGGACAAAATAGACGGGGCCGCGCCAGCTCGGCGGGAAGTCGTATTCTTGTGCCTGTTGTTCCGTCCACTCCAGCCATTCCTCTGTGCCACGGAGCATCGCTTCTTCGCCGGGGAACAAGTAAATGCCTGTTTCCGGGCGCACCGGACGGCAGCAGAGTTTGCCGCACAGTGCCCCGCAGTCCTCGCGCAGGGGCGTCACCTTTTCCAGCAAGCGGTAAACCCTTTTATAGGTCTTGCGGTCCAAACCGGCCGGCACTTTTTGCCCCTCTGGCTCCTTTAGCCACGATAACGTCCTCCGCTTCCCGGTGCCCTGCAGGCGACGCGGCGCTCCCATACCTTCAGCCTCCTTTCACCTGCCCACCCATACGGTTTCCCTATGCCCGCCGGGAACGTAGGGGCGCGGCTGGGTTATCCCCAGTTTGCCTCTTGCGGTCTTTGGCTCCCGCTCGTTCCGTGAGCCTCGCGGGCCGAACTAAGGCTCGAGCTTCGTGCTCCGGCGGGCTCACGGCCGAGGCGCC
>JACIYD010000590.1 GCA_014360105.1 Clostridia bacterium | reverse complement strand
TACATCAACCCGGCGGGGGTACCGACCGCGACGCCCACATCTCCGCCATCACCTACCGCCACATCCTCGCCGACATTCACGCCCGTTCCTGCTGTGACGCCGGCGGCGACGCCGGCACTGCCGACCAGCGCGCCGGCGGTATCACCGACGCCCGTGCCCAGCCCCACGGCCGGCCGGCTGGTCTTCTGGCTGACGGAGCGCCGGCGCATCTGCGGCCAGGGCGAAGGCCCCGGGCGCATCGAGATATTCGTCAAGGACGACGAAGGGCAGGCATATCCCAACGTCGCGGTGGAGCTGGCATGGGCGGATGGCCAGGAGACGATATATACGGGCCTGAAGCCGGAGCGAGGGCTGGGTTTCGCCGATTTTCAACTGGTAGATAGAGCGCAGGTCTATACGGTACAGCTTGCCGGCAGTGAGGAACGGGTCGAAG
Source organism: Clostridia bacterium (assembly GCA_014360105.1). GTDB lineage: Bacteria > Bacillota > DSM-521 > Neomoorellales > SLTJ01 > JACIYD01. The sequence goes on along the minus strand of JACIYD010000590.1, from coordinate 570 downwards.
GGCTGACGGGGGACCCGCAAGCCGCCGGCTGTCCGTCAGGAACCGGCTACGTGTCTTGGCAATTGACATTTACGGGGAATCGGAGATAATAGGGCAAGTTACGGCGCCGCTGGCGCTGGCATGGTCATGAAAACAAAGACGGAGGTAATAGCGCGTGAAACTACGCTATCTCAGTAAAGCGCCCCTCTTTGGCGAACTGCCCCACGAGGTTCTGGAGCGGATCGCCGAGAAGATGCGTCTGCACACCTTTGCCAAGGGAGAGACAATCTTCTCCCGCGGCGGCCCCAGCGAAGCGCTCTATCTCATCAAATCGGGTTGGGTCCATCTGCGCGGCGAGGGCAATGCCCTCATCGCCACGCTGGGCCCCGGCAGTCTGTTGGGAGAGGCGGATGTCCTGCTCCAGCGGCCGCATTCCGCCGGCGCCACCGCCGCCGAAGCTGTGGAAGCCTGGGCCCTGCCGGCCGAGGCACTGGACGAACTGGTCCGCGCCCACCCGGAGAGCGGCCTGCTCCTTTCGGAGGCCTTGGGACAGCGCATCGCCGCCCTGGAACAGTACCTGGTGGACGGGCG
>JACIYD010000059.1 GCA_014360105.1 Clostridia bacterium | reverse complement strand
GGACAGGGCCACTTTCGGCAAAGGTTTTATGACGCCTCCCGTGGGAATTAAGTATGTAATCGTTAACGGCGTGCTTACGGTCAGCAAGGGGGAACTTGTCCCCGGTGTCAAGCCGGGAAAGGCTATTCGTAGAACTATGACCCTTCGGAGCGCAAGATCACCCTAAGAAGGGAACAGCGCCAAGTGGTTCTGTGGATCGATAAAGCAGATTTTAGATTTGAAACGGAGTGGAACGACAGCGCAAAGACCATCACGATAATGTCATACTGACCAGCATCGACGAGTAGCGGAAGAAGCGATTGGTTCGGGGGCCAGAAAGGCAGGCAGGTTCTGGCCCCTTATTCTACCCCGCGGATCCCTGCAACAGACCTACTTTGCTTGAAACCGGCCATCCATTGGATGACGAGAAAAAGAAAGCCCTGCACCCACCGACAATGGGGCCGGGCAAGACCTGGCGAAAACTATGTGCTTTTGGGTACAAGAGGCTACTTAGTGCCAGCTTCGCCTTCTTCCAAGTAAAACACGTCGTCCACCCGCAGCCTGGCTATCTGTTGTCCGCCGCTTCTTTCCTCCATGATTTTCTCCAAGGCCCCGACGATCTGTAAACTCAAGGATGTGCTGGGATTGTACACTCCACGGCCTCTTCAAACTGGATAAGCGGGACGCGCAGCACCCTCGCTTCCCCCAATTCTTTCTCCTTTCTTTCCAGCAGTGCATCTATCCTGTCAAGCACCTCGTCGGCAAAATAAATCTCGTCACAACCAGGGCAGTAAGTGGCGGGTATCCCTTCAATGACAAAAAGGTCACCGTTAACCCAGTGCTCTTCTGTTATTCTCCTCTCTTGCACTTCTGCCCCGCAAAAAACACAGCGCACGCACACACTCCCCTTTCTTTCCATCTTACTGTCTATTAATCGGTTAATCAAATGCTACACCAACCCCTGTATATCTACGCTTTCCCGGAAGCGAGGGGGATTACCCCTCGCGCTTCCGGGTTAGCCCGTCGTTTTCAAACTTATTGTAGTCTACCCAGTAAACCGTTACCACTCTCGTCTTTTCCTCTGTATGTTCAATTCGTACGTGTACCGGGGGCCTATTCGGCAGCGGTTTGCCCACGGATAGCGTCAAGTGGGTCGGTAATCCGTACCTCCAGATGAATTCGACCAGTATGAACCTCTTATCGGCTATTTGGCCCTTGACCCACCATCTATTGATTTCCCTCGTACGGAACCGTTCTCTGGCGTGGTATGACCAATCTATTTCGCCCCTCTTGAACCTGTCGCTAATTGCCTCCAGTATTGAGCTTAGATCGGTCAACCCTATTTGGACCCTCCCTTCGTTACCCGTGAGCTGCCTTACCACGCTTCACCTTCTCTTATCACCTCCGGGTCCTACCGCCTGTTATTGTACATGAATACTGGAACCGGAGTCAAGGTTTTTCTGAACACCATCTGCATTTTAGACAACATCCAGTACTGCACCTCTTCCCTTTGATACCCCAGGGTCTGATGCCTGCAGTCCCCCTTATGTGGGTCAAGGAGGGCCGAATTGCGCCCGGGCATGCGCTTGGCCTGGCCACTTTATGACCGGCAGAGCGGCTCGGAACAGTAACTTATAGCATCAATCCTATGGTCAGACTCTAGTATTGCCGAAATCGAGCGGTGTGGAAGCGGAGCAGAAGCGTACCTGCCGCGAAAACGTCTGGCGAAAGGTCAAAGTCAGTCCACTGTCCAGCGGGGGACGTCAACCAAGGGAATTTCGCCCTCGGCCGCCGCTGCCACCGGGGCCAGATGCCGGATGACGGCGATCTCGTCGCAGGAATGGAACTTATCGCAGTAAATGCACTCCTTCCAAACTTTCTGGGGGAGTGTTTCTTTTTTCACCACGGTAAAGCCGCATTTCTCGAAGAAGACGCGGTTATAGGTGAAGGCGAAGACACGCGCAATGCCGAGCTGTCTTGCCTCGTCGAGCATGAAATGAACCAGGCCGCGGCCGATGCCCCGACCCTTGAGGTCGGGCCGTACCGAAAGAGAGCGGATCTCGGCCAGATCGTGCCAGAGCACATGCAGCCCGCCCGTGGCCACCACCTCGCCGCCCAGGCCGTTTTCCGCTACGCAAAAGTCGCGCACGCTCTCGTAGAGTTGCATCAGCGGCCGCCGCAACATGAGGCCCTGACGGGCATATTCATTGATGAGCCGGTACATTTGGGGCACATCGGCCATGGTGGCCTTGCGGAAGATCACTTTTTCACCTGCTTTACCGCGAGAAAGCCGGCCGGACGAGCGTGCCGGCCCATCCACACGAGCCGATTCTATCATGTCGGGCGAACAGAGTCGAGCCTTCATACACCACTTAAGAATGGGCATGCTTTTAGAGGTGACCACCCTCGAGGAGGTGAGCAGGATGCCGCGCGATCGGCGGGAAAAGGAGGGCGGCCGGCGGGGCGAGATTCTGGTACCCCAAGCGGAAGAAGAGATGGAGGCCCTGAAGGAAGAAGTGGCGCGCCAGCTCGATCTGGACGACGACATCGCCCGCCGCGGCTGGGAAAACATGACCACGCGGGAAGTGGGCAAGATCGGCGGCCAGATGGTACGGCGCCTGGTGCATAAGGCAGAGCAGGATCTGGCCAGGGAAGAGCGGGCCGGCGGTAATGAGCCGGCGAAAAAGTAAGACATCCGGGCCAAGCAGGGAAGAGAAGTGAAACGGCGAATAAGAACAGCGGGCCGCGTTTTCCACGGCGGAGGGGGAATGGCTTGGCCAGGCAGTATTTGGTAGGCGTAGACATCGGCGGAACGAACCTTAAGGTGGGACTGGTGACCCCGGCCGGCGAGGTAAAGGCCTATACCACCCGGCCAACGCGCCTGGACGGCGGCTGGGCAGGCGTAGTAGACCAGGTAGAAGAGCTGGTGGCCGCGCTCTTACAGCAGCAGGGTTTGAGCCTGACAGCCGTGGGCGGTCTGGGGGTAGGTGTTCCGGGGACGGTGCGCTTGCCGCAGGGCGAGGTGCTTTTTGCCCCCAACCTCAAGTGGGAGAACGTCCCGCTGCTGGCGACGCTGAGCACCCGCCTTCCCGTGCCGGTGAGGCTGGACAACGACGCCCACGTGGCCGCTCTAGGAGAGTACTGGCGCGGCGCGGGGCAGGGGTACGGCAGCGTGTTGCTGCTTACCCTGGGTACCGGCATCGGCACGGCGTTCCTCTGGCGGGGCCGGGTGTTTCGCGGCCGGGCCGGTCTGGGTAGCGAAATGGGACACATGGTCATTGACCCGGCCGGGCCCCTTTGCGGTTGCGGGAACCGCGGGTGTTTGGAAGCACTTGCCGCGGCGCCGGCCCTGGAGCGTCTCGCGCACCGACTGCTGGCCGCCGGGTTGTCCAGTCGCCTCACTTGCGCGGGCAACTGGGGGGTGGGTGAGGTTTTCGCCGCCGCGGCGGCGGGAGACGAGGTCGGGCAAAAAGTGGTGGAGGAGATGGTGGGCCATCTTGCCGTAGGTCTGGCGAATGCCGTGGTCCTGATCGACCCGGAGGTGATCATTTTGGGCGGCGGGATCTCCGGCAGCGCAGACCTTTTCCTGCCCGCCCTAAGCGAGGAAGTGGCGCGGCGGGTGGGGCGGATGGCTTATCCCCCGCCAACGATAGTGCCGGCAGCCCTGGGCAATTTGGCCGGCATCCTGGGGGCCGCATACCTGGTAAGAGGAGAATTGGGGGAAGATGAATGAAATTGAAAGTCAAGCTTTTTGCGACGTTGCGCCAGTATGCCCCGGCAGAAGCCAGGGAGGGGGAATTCGCCCTGGACGTACCACAGAAAAGTGTTACCGTCGAGGAGGTACTGCGGCTCTGCGGTTTGCCGGAGCATGCGGTCACCGTGGTGATGGTCAACGGCATGGTCGCAGCGGCCAATGCCGTTATCGAAGAGGATGCTGAGGTAAGCATCTTCCCTCCTCTCGCTGGAGGCTAAACCATGGGTGGCTGGCAGGGTAGGGTGCTCCGCCTTGACCTGGAAAGCGGAGAGGCGGTTGAAGAGCCCCTGCCCCCGGCGGTAGCGGAGAAGTTCCTGGGTGGCCGCGGCTTCGGCGTTTACTGGCTCGCGCGACAGCCGGTCGCCGCACCACTGGGGCCGGACAATCTGCTGGTGCTTGCCGCCGGTCCGCTCACCGGTACCCGGGCGCCGACGGCGGGGCGGGTAACGGCCGTGACCCGATCCCCCCTCACGGGAACCATCTGCGACAGCAGCGCTGGGGGTGCCTTTGGCGCGCGCCTGAAGCGGTGTGGCTATGATGCCCTGCTTGTTCGCGGCCGGGCCTCGGAACCGGTCTACCTGGTGATCACACCCGGGCGGGTCGAGTGGCGGCAGGCGGGATCGCTTTGGGGACAGGACGTTCCGGCCGTTTTCCGCACCCTCCGCCCCCTGGCGGGGCGGTCCGCCAGTATCCTGGCCATCGGGCCTGCCGGCGAAAACGGGGTGCTCTTTGCCGGCGCGGTGGTGGACGGGCGGCGCCACCTCGGCCGGGGCGGACTGGGCGCGGTCATGGGGGCCAAACGGCTTAAAGCCATTATCGTCGCCGGCGACCGGCCCGTGCATCTGGCTGACCGGCATGCCTTTGATTTCGTGTGCTATGAGATAACCAAACTGTTGGAAGCGAACCCCATTACCGCTCAGGCGCTGCCCTTGTTCGGTACCGCCGTTCTGGTCAACCTCCTTAACCAGGCCCGGAGTTTTCCCACTTGCAACTTCCGCACGAGCTACTTTCCCGCCGCCGAGGCCATTGCCGGCGAGCGGTTGCGTGCCGCCTTCACCGTGGGCCGCACGGCGTGTTATGCCTGCCCCATTGGCTGCGGCCGGGTGGTCAGCCTGGCGGGGAGCCGGGTGGCGGGGCCGGAGTACGAAAGCATCTGGGCCCTGGGAGCCAACCTGGGAATCGCCGATCTGGCGACGGTTATTCGCGCCAATCTCTTGTGCAACCGTTATGGTCTGGACACCATCTCCACCGGCGGGACGCTCGCCTGCGCCATGGAGCTATCCGCCCGGGGTCTCTTGCCGTGGGAATTGCGCTTCGGCGACGGCGACGCGGTGCTCGCCCTGATCCCCCAGATTGCCCGCCGGGAGGGCCCGGGAGCAGAACTGGCCGATGGCGCGCGCGCCCTGGCGGAGAGATACGGGGCGCCTGAGGTGGCCATGCAGGCAAAGGGATTGGAGTTGCCGGCCTACGACCCGCGGGGGATGCAGGGGCAGGGGCTGGGTTTTGCCACCTCCAACCGGGGAGGCTGCCACCTGCGGGGCAACATGCTCGGGCCGGAGATCCTGGGGGCGCCGAAAATGGTGGACCGCCTGCAGGCCGAAGGAAAAGCCGGGCTGCTCATCTACCTGCAGCACAACCACGCGGCGCTGGATTCCCTGGTCCTCTGCAAGTTTACCGGTTTCGCCTTACGGGAAGAGCATTATGCCCGCCTCTTGCGGGCGGCCACCGGCGGAGACTGGCGGGCCCAGGACCTGCAACGGGTGGGGGAAAGGATTTGGAATCTGGAGCGACTCTACAACCTGCAAGCGGGCTTCGGGCCGGCGGACGACCGGCTGCCGCGGCGCCTCCTCGAGGAGCCGGCCGAGGGGCGGCCGGTGGAGCTGGCGGCCATGCTCCGGGAATACTACCGCTTCCGCCGCTGGGGGCCGGACGGCCGACCGGCGCCGACGAAACTGGCCGAGCTCGAACTGGGCGATTTCTTATGACTAACTTTGCGAGGGGGCGAAGGGCCGTATGTACCGTGAATTCAGGCGAATCGGCCGCGACCTTTTTCTCGCGGGCCTGATTACCTCCCACGGGGGGAACCTGAGCGTGCGCCTCGGCGACCGCCTTTTCATTACCCGCCGCGGCGCGATGCTCGGGCGTCTTAAGCGGGGCGACGTCATCGAAACCGGCCTCGAGGAAGACGACAGTGGCATTGCCCTGGCCTCGTCGGAGGTGGTAGTGCACCGCGCCATCTACCGGGAAACGGCGGCTCTGGCGGTCCTGCATGCCCACCCTCCTTACACCGTCGTCCTCTCCCTCAGCCGGGACGCCATCGTTCCCCTGGATTCCGAGGCCTCTTACTTGCTGCACCGGGTGCCGGTGCTCGCGGCGGAGAAGACGATCGGCTCCGCCGAGGTGGCCGGTCTTGTCGCCCCGGCGCTCCGCGACTACAAGATCGTGGTGCTGCGGGGGCACGGTACCTTTGCCACCGGTCAATTCCTCGAGGAAGCCTGGCAATGGACCTCGTGCCTTGAGGCGGCGAGCATGATCGTCTACCTGGCGGAATTGTCTGGCGAAAAAATCAAGGAATACCGCCGGGGAACGGCGGACTACGCGCATTGGTGAGCGACGATGGCTTTCGACTTTCGGCGGCAAGCCGAGTATTGGAAAAGCCATATGGTCCAGTGGCGGCGCCAGCTCCACCAGCACCCCGAACTGGGCTTTCAGGAGTGGGAAACGGCGCGGCTCATCGCCACGGTGTTGGCGGAAGCAGGGCTGGAAGTCCAAACCGGCATTGCCGGGACCGGCGTGGTCGGCGTGCTCCAAGGGAAAAAGAAGGGCCGCGGCATTGCCGTACGGGCGGATATGGACGCCCTCCCTATTACGGAGAAAACCAATCTGCCTTTTGCCTCCACCCGACCGGGGGTGATGCACGCCTGCGGCCACGACGCCCATGTGGCCATCGCCCTCGGGGCGGCGAGACTTTTGGCGGAGGTACGGTCGGAGCTGGCGGGAACGGTCAAGTTCATTTTTCAGCCGGCGGAGGAGAGCCCGCCGGGTGGGGCGGTGGCCATGTTGCGGGCCGGGGTGCTCGACAACCCGCCGGTACAGGCGATCGTCGCGCTCCACGTTAATCCCCACCTGCCGGTGGGCACGGTCGGGCTAAAGGAAGGCGTGGCCATGGCCGCGGTCGACACTTTTACTCTTACCATTCGCGGCCGCGGCGGCCACAGTGCCGCGCCTCACCAGGCGGTGGACGCCATCCTGGTGGCAGCGGTGGCTGTCCAGGCCCTGCAGGCCATTGCCAGCCGGCTGACCAACCCCTTGGACCCGGTGGTGGTCAGCGTGGGCACCATCCACGGCGGCACGAAGAACAACGTTGTCGCCGACGAGGTAGTGCTTACCGGCACCACGCGCACCCTTTCCCCCGAAGTGCGGCAGCAGTTACCGAAACTGATGCGGCAGCTTTTGGACGGCGTAGTCCGGGCCTACGGCGCCAGCTATGAATTGGACTACCGGGAAGCCTACCCGCCCCTGGTCAACGACGCCCGTTTACTCGCGCTGGTGGAAAAGTCCTGCCGGCGGGTAGTCGGGAGCGAGCATACCCTGCGGGTGCATTTGCCGGCGATGGGGAGCGAGGACTTCGCCTATTTTGCCCAAGTCTTACCGGCGGCACACTTCGACCTGGGCGTGGGCAAGGCACGTGCGACCAATTATCCCTGGCACCACCCCTGCTTTGACTTGGACGAAGAGGCGCTGCCTATCGGTGCCTCCCTCTTCGCCCAGATTTGCTGGGATTACCTAAGCAACCCACCGTAGCGCCGGGCTTTCTTGACGGTAATAAGCGCACGGCCTTTTGGCGAGCACTATGGTCCTAAAACTCAAGTGCTTCTACCACCGGGTAAATAATGGTTATTATAGTTTTGGGCCGAAAACTTTAATAAGGGACTCCCTTATTAAATTCTGCTTTAATAAGGAGTGCCGGCATTGAAGCCAGAACTGTTTTCAGGGGCAAGTTCGGGGCGGATTATCCTTGTTCCCGGGGGTTACTGGGCTTTCGTCCCCAAGCCACTACCCCCCACCATAACCTGGACGAC
>JACIYD010000589.1 GCA_014360105.1 Clostridia bacterium | reverse complement strand
CGGGTCACCGGTCGCAATTGGGCCGGTCTCTGCCACCGAGGCCGCCAGTTCTGGCACGTCGGCCGTACCCTGGTGCATGCCGCCCTGGTGGCGAAACAGCGGGGATGAGGTGGGTACTGGCCGCAGGCGTTGCCGCGGGCCTTACGTTCGCGCTGCTGCCGCTCATCAAGCGCCTGCCGCACCGGCCGAATTACCGCGGACGACCCGTGGGGTTGGGCGGCGGCCCGGCCGTGGTCGCAGGTGCCGCCGCCGGCTGGCTCGCCTTTGGCCTTATACCGGCTCCCGGGAGGCCGGAAGGGCTGATCTTCCTGGCAACGCTGGTCATGGCGGGTCTCGGCTGGCTTGACGATTGCTGGGGAGAGGGAAAAACCAAGGGTTTCCGGGGGCATTTCCGCCGGTGGTGGCAGGGCAGGGGAGATACGGCCCTGCTCAAGGCGGCGGGAGGCCTGGCGCTGGGTCTTGCTGTGGCCCGCCGGAGCGCGGCTACCTGGTGGGAGGCCGCCCTCGCGGTGCTCCTCGTGTCCCTGGCAGCCAATGCCTTGAATCTGCTCGATCTGCGTCCGGGAAGGGCACTCAAGGGTTTTGCCCTCGGTCTGGCCTTGCTTTTCCTGCTCGGCGCGCCAACCGCACCGCTATTTGTGCCCGTGCTGGCGGCCGTGCTCGCCTACGCGCCCTACGACCTGCGCGAGCGGCTTATGCTGGGCGACGCCGGGGCCAACGCCCTGGGGGCGGCTCTGGGCACGGGCGCGGCGCTGGGTCTTTCCCCGCCCGCGGAAACGGTTTTGGCCTTCACCCTGGTGGCTCTGCACGTCTATGCGGAAAAGGGTTCCCTCACGCGGCTGATCGAGCGGGTGGGGTGGCTCAGGCTGCTAGACTCCTTGGGCCGCCGCGGATGACGCGCATGGAGGTAAGAGAGATCCTTGCCCAGCATCAGTTTTCGTCCCGGCGAGGTCGTGGAAATAAGCGAGCGTTTTCCCGGCGGTGCGGCCCTGTCGGTGCTGGTGGACGGACGGCCC
>JACIYD010000588.1 GCA_014360105.1 Clostridia bacterium | reverse complement strand
GGGGCTGGGTCAAGAAGCTCAGCGTCGAGGACACCGGGCGCTTCAATTTCTGTTTCCACGACAATGCGAACAACTGGGATAATAACGGGGGTCTCAACTGGAGCTACGAGGTGCACCACGGCGCCCTGTAGGCCCACAACAAAGGCAGGAAATTGTGAGGGGCGGGCCTGGGATTTGCAGGCTTGCAGCCGCGGGAGCAAACCCAGGCTTCGTCTTCCTACCTCCCTGCCGCCTAAAGGCGACTACACGGTCAGTCGCCTTTTCTTGATGGCCAGGCGGTATAGATTTACGTATTCCGCCGCAGAACGTTCCCAGGAGAAGTCGGCACGCATGGCATTCACCTGAAGGCGCCGCCAGGCCCGGGGGTCCTGACGCCAGAGACGGAGAGCCCGCTGGATCGTCTGCCACAGGGCATCGGCTTCGTACGGGCCAAAGGTGAAACCGGTGGCTTGCTCCGGCCGTACGGCGTAGTCCACCACCGTATCTTCCAGGCCGCCGGTGGCCCGCACGAGGGGGATGGTGCCGTAGCGCATGCTGATGAGCTGACCCAGGCCACAGGGTTCAAAGCGCGAGGGCATGAGAAAGAGGTCGCTCGCCGCGTAGATGCGCTGCGCGAGAACCGGGTCAAAGCCGATGCGCACCGCCACCTTGCTGCGGTGGGCTAATTGCAGCTCGGAAAAGAAGCGCTGGTAGCGATCTTCACCACTGCCCAGGAGAACCAATTGCAGTTCTTCGCCCATCAGCTTTTCCGCTACCTCCGCCAGGAGGTCCAGGCCTTTCTGGGCCACCAGCCGGGAAATGATGCCGAGGAGAGGGACGGCTTTCACCGGGAGGCCCATTTCCCGCTGCAGGGCGAATTTGTTCTCCTGTTTGCGGTCCAGGCTTTCCAGGTCATAGTTGACGTAGATCGCCGGGTCGGTTGCCGGGTTGAACTGGTCATAATCCAGACCGTTGAGGATGCCGAAGAGATCGGTGGCCCGGCGGCGCAACAGCCCGTCGAGACCTTCGCCCATTTCCGGG
>JACIYD010000587.1 GCA_014360105.1 Clostridia bacterium | reverse complement strand
AGCTTTGGGGGGCGGCCAGCACCGACAAGAAGAAACGGCCCTCCAGGGTGGAAGTCGTAGTGGTTACCGAGCAGGCCGGCGAGGAGAAGCGTCCCTTCGAGGTTGTTGCCGGCCAGGTCGATGAGCGAACGGGAAGGCCCAGACCGCGGCTGAGGCACGACCGCACAGTGGCCCCTGCCTACGCGGCCTTCCCGCTCCAGCCCACCGACGAGGAAATGCGCGCGGGCGGCCCAGGTATGCCTACGAAGCCGGTACGCATCGGCGTGCGGTTCACGCTGCATCTGGTTTTCCCCGAGGAAGCGCGCGAGGAGGTGGAGGCGGCCCTGTGGGCCTGGGAAACCCTCGGCGGCATCGGCGCGCGCACCCGCAGGGGCTTCGGGGCGTTGAAACTGGTCGCCGTCAACGGCACACCGGCGTCACTGCCCCCGGCGCAGGAAGTCGAGGCATGGCTACGCGCCGGCCTGCGTCGCCACGTCGTTGCAGGTGTCTGGCCGGCAGGGGTACCGCACCTTTCGCCGGATCTCCGCCTCAAGGTTACGCGTCCGTATGGCGACCCTAAGGTGGCCTGGGAGTATTTGATAGATAGCCTCAGGCGTTTTCGCCAGAGCCGCCCCGGGGGGTCTACCAAACAGCCGGGCCGCAGCAAGTGGCCCGAGCCGGACCAAATCAGGCGACTTCTCAATACCGCCTGCCCCAGGCACGCCACCCCGGTTTCTACGGTGGGTAAGTTCCCGCGGGCGGCCATCGGTCTGCCGATTGTGTTCCATTTCAAAGACGAGTCCTCGGGCGATCCTTCCAAGACCACCTTGCAGGGACGCGAGCGCGACCACGACCGGCTGGCCAGCCCCTTGCTCTTGCGGCCGCTTGCCTGCGCGAACGACCAGGCGGTCGGCTTGGCGGCGATCCTCGAGGGCACGGGCGTAGGTGAACTGCCCGGGGGATTAATCCTCAAGGGTGCGCTCGAAGATTTTCCGGTGGAAGCCGTCCTTGAGCCTGAGGAGGCCCGCAAGATCGAGCCTCTGAG
>JACIYD010000586.1 GCA_014360105.1 Clostridia bacterium | reverse complement strand
TGCCACCCTATCTTTTTATAGCAGTGACAAAGTGCCTGCCAAACGACAGGTAGTCAACAAATAGAAGACTTATGCCGGCGACCATTATCCCGGCGTACACCGGGAGCCACCGTCCAAGGGGCTCCTCGCGCCCCAAAACGAGACGGCTTAAAGCGAGGGTATGCAACGGCTCAGTGGCGGCCAACACGGTGGCCAAGGAAACTGGGGCAAGATAAATCCCAAGGTAATTACTTAACTGCCCTAGAGCTGTGAACAAACCCGCCAAGAGGTAAGGGCGGGGCACGAGGTCCAGGTGAAAGTTGTCGTGCCAGAGTTGGCCAAGGCGGCCTTGCAGGGCGGCCTGTGCCAGCATGGCGAGCCAGGCGACCGTGCTCCCGATGGCGACGCCCCAGAAGGGCGAGGGAACCTCTAGGACCCGCAGCTTACGTACCAAGTGCCCGCTACCAAAGGACAACGCCGCCATTATCACCGCCACAAGCCCCCCAAAGCTGGTAGCAAGCACGCCGGCTTTCTCCTGGCCTGACCGCAGCGCGGACAGGTCAGCTTGCTTCGTCGTTTTTCTCGAGAGGAGAAATATCCCGGCCAACACAGCACCAATTCCACACCATTGCCAAAGCGTGAGCCGCTCCAGTAACACCGCCACGGCGAAAAACGTCGTTACTGCTGGCGAACTGCAGCGGATGCTGGCCGCACGGGAAGGGCCAATGAGGCGAATCGCCGCGCAGTGGAGCGAGCGGCCCCGTAAGTGGTGAAAACGCCGGCAATAATGAAGAGAAGCGAACCCCTTTTGGTCATAGCTGGCAACCGGCCTCCCAGAGCAAGGAGGGCGACCAGGACCGAGAAGAGGACCGCATTAATGAAGGTGGTAATAAAGGCACCGTGATCAGTGGCCTTATGCATACCCTGGCGTAACAATAGATAGGACATGCTGAAGGCCACAGCGCTCGATAAAGCAAAAACCCGCCCATTGCCCATCATGTACTGGTCCCACAGCAAGTGTACTCTAAGGGTGGACATTCTGGGTGAACCA
>JACIYD010000585.1 GCA_014360105.1 Clostridia bacterium | reverse complement strand
GTTGCTTGTAAAATGAGAGACAGCGCTCTTAATTGCAACGCAATATAAAAACATTTTTAAAGAAACCAATTTGCAAAACTTGGTCATTTAGAAGTATGAACCGCCCCGGTTTTTCTGGAGGCTCGTTTATTTGAGTCCGACAACCATGGCATGGGGTCTTTTGGTTCCTGTAATATGTTTCATCAAGTTCCGCCGGCGGTATATACCCGATCCTTCCAAGAAGCCTCCGGTTGTTGAACCAGTCCACCCATTCCAGGGTTGCGAATTACACATCTTCAAGGCCTCGCCAAGGGCCCCTTCTTTTGATGACCTCCGTGCGGTCAGCTCCGCCTGGGCGAAAAAAGCCGCGGCCTTGCGGATGATCTCGTTGGCACGGCGTAACTCTCGGTTTTCCCGCTCAAGTTCTTTCATGCGGTCACGGTCTGCGCTGCTGAGACCGGGGCGCACGCCTTCATCTCTTTCTGCCTGGCTGGCCCACCAGCTGATCGGTCTCGCGAAGGACGGAAGACCTGTTTTCGATTCCATTATCGTGGTAACCGACCGTCGCATTCTGGACCAGCAGATCCGGGATACGGTCAAGCAGTTTGCCCAGGTGAGCGCCACGGTAGGGCACGCCGAGCATTCTGGCGACCTGCGGCGCTTCATCGAGAGCGGCAAGAAGATCATTATCACGACACTGCAAAAGTTCCCTTTCATCCTCGACGAAATCGGCAACGAGCACCGCGGGCGACGTTTTGCCATCATTATCGACGAGGCCCATTCGAGCCAGGGCGGCCGCACCTCAGCCAAGATGAGCATGGCCTTGTCGGAGGCCGGTGCAGAGGAGGAAGACGAAACCTTCGAAGATCAGATCAACCGGCTAATGGAGGCCAGGAAGCTTTTGCCGAACGCCAGCTACTTCGCCTTCACCGCCACCCCTAAGAACAAAACGTTGGAGATGTTTGGTGAACCCGAGCCGCAGCCCGACGGAACGGTTAAACACAGGCCGTTTCATAGCTATACCATGAAACAGGCAATCCAGGAAGGGTTCATCCTGGATGTGTTGGCCAACTACACACC
>JACIYD010000584.1 GCA_014360105.1 Clostridia bacterium | reverse complement strand
GGAGCGAAACATTGTTCACGGCGAGCGAGTTCTCATAGAACACCATCAGTCCTCCAACCGCCAACAGGACATCGTTGCCCATGGCTGCCTGCATCCCGCTAGTCCTCCTCTCCCAGGTAGGCCCGCCGTACTTCCGGGTTCTGCACCACTTCTTGAGGCGTTCCCTCGGCAATTTTCTGACCGAAGTTTAAGACCACTACCCGGTTGGCCACCCGGAAGAGCTCCCGCAGTCGGTGTTCTACCATGATAAGGGTCATTCCACTTAGCTGAAGCCTTTCGATAAGGGGAACCATGCTGGCAATCTCTGACATGCTTAAGCCAGAGAAGACCTCGTCACAGATAATGAGCGTGGGCCGGAGGGCGAGGCACCGTGCCAGCTCCAGACGCTTGAGGTACCCTAGCGGCAAGGAGCCGGCAAGTTTATACGGGACGTAAGCATCGCGCTCGAAACCAACCTCCTCCAGGAGATCGATGGCGACCGCCGTCCGGTCACCGAATTTGCCCCTGGCGCTGCGCCTGGCGCGGGGGGCGTATAGGGGCGGGATGAGGTTCTTGAAAGCCGGCAAGGTGGCGTAGGGGCGCATCACCTGGAAAGTGCGCACCAGACCAGCGTCGGCAATTCTATGCGCCGGCCACCGACTGATGTCCTGGCCGAGGTAGTAGACTTTGCCTGCATCTTTACGCACAAAACCAGTGATAAGATTGACGAGGGTAGTCTTCCCCGAGCCGTTAGGGCCGATAATCCCTAAGACTTCGCCTTCATACAAGTCAAAACTTACCTCCTGGACCGCTTTTACACCGCCGAAAGCCTTGCTGACGTTCCTCACCTGGAGAATGGCCTGGTCAGTCATCTAGACCCCCACCCACCGCTCGAACTGCTCGTATTTCCGACGCAAATAGTTCATCAAGCCCTCGGTCCAGAAGACGACAAAGAGGATGATGGCTAGCGAGTACAGCACGATCCTCAAAGTACCTAGGCCCCGCAAGGCCTCCGAAATGGGTACGAGAAGAAAAGACCCGACCAAAGGACCGTAGATCGTGCCAGGCCCGCCTACCACC
>JACIYD010000583.1 GCA_014360105.1 Clostridia bacterium | reverse complement strand
TAGGTAGCCGCTCGCGTCCGGCCGGAAGGCCCCGTTACGGCTGTAAAAGATCTCGCCCTCTTGGTCTTGGAGAACGAAATAGCCGGGACCGACGAGGGCCACGTCCAGCGGTCGCCCCGTAAAAATCAGGGCGCCCTCCTGATGGTCGGTTTCGCAGGCCCCCACCGCTACGCCAAAACCGGCCGTCCCGAGCGGCTCTTCCCGGTAACCTTTCAGCCGCCAAAGCAAAACTTCCGGGAAAGAACGAAAGGCCACCGCGTCCGCCTTATAACCCGCGGTACCGAGATTGGCCAGGTTCTGGCTGATCACCGTTTCCTTCAATTGCTGGCTCACCATGGCCGTGTTGGCCGTATAAAGTCCCCGGAGCACTTTTTCAACACCTTCCCCAAAATGCCATTTCGTGGGGCTTGGGCGTGGGTTCGCTCCCGCGACGGCAAGCTAGTGGACCCTCCTGAGACTGGAAGACCGCCCGGGGCCGGCGCGCTACTGCCGCGTAAGCTGCTCTACCAGGCGCCGCGGGTCGATGGGCACCGCGATGCGGTGGCGGCCGGCGGCCAGTTTGCGGCTAGCCCCCATCTCGTGCACCAGGCGTTCAAAATCGTCTGCTTCCTCGACGATGCCTGCGGCCGCCAGCAGCGCAGCCACCTCGGTTGAGGTAGATCCGGGCCGGATATAAATCTCTACCTCACGCTTCCCCGCGCCGGCGTCGGTTCCGGCCGCCCCTTCCCCGGCGAGGGGGAGGACTTCCTCGCGGTAGACCATGCCCAGGGCTCTCGCCTGCCGCTCGATTTCCCGCGCGGTGGGCGGCGCCGGGGGAAAGGCCAGCACCAGTACCCCCGCCAGCATCAGTCCCAAACCTATGCCCAGGCAGACCGGAGCGCCCGCCCGCCAATATGCCTTCAGCTTTTCCCACGCAAACGAAGGATTAATTCGATTTCCCCCTTTCCTCGGCCCAGCCGCCGGGCAATGCTCGCCGGGTCTTCTCCGGCGTCGGCGGCGGCGTAGATCTCCCGGCGCCAGGCTTCGTCCTCCACCCGCCGGAGCACTTCCGCAAACGCGGGTGCC
>JACIYD010000582.1 GCA_014360105.1 Clostridia bacterium | reverse complement strand
TTTCCCCGCCTCATCATAGCACGGTCAAAGGCGACAGACAATAGCGCTTCACTTATAGAAGATGTGGTCATGACGGCCTGACCCTGAACTGGTGCGGCTTGCCTACCTTGCGGCCGACGAATTTATTGCCAGGCACTGCGCTACAGGAGGCGCGGCGGCCGCTACCTTTTACCTCACAGGTGACCGTTTCCTTGCCACCAACGCCGGAGACGCCAGGATCGTCATCGCAGCATATGAGCATTTTCGGTCATTTGGGTTACAGGCTTGCGCAGGTGTTCGCCAGGCGCGGTGACCGAGTAGTGGTAATCCACGCGCGGTAAAGTTGTGGTTTCCCTGTGGCTAGAGTTCGCTCTAGTGCGGCTAGAGTCAAGCGGTGTGGAAGCGGCGAGGAAGCGGCGAAGCAGCGAAAAGTGGCTAGCGAAAAGGCAGGTCAAAGTTGTGGCTTGCGCAGCAGACCGGAAGCTTTACCAGGTTTATTTCCCGCCCGGGCACAAGCCGGGGGTGAAGGTACATACTGGGGTTAGAGGAGATTACCCTTTCCAGGCGATAGCCGCCGGCGGCTGGGCGGAGCTGGAGCACGTCTGGGCCAAGGGGCACCTCAACCAACTCGCCAACTTCTTCCCACCCAGCCAGCACGATTTCCGAAGGAAGCAGGGTGTAAAGGACGCAGGGCGCGGTGTTGTCTAACCAAGCGTACAAAGTAAGGCTGACCTCCAGTTTCGTCCAGTTTATAACTAGGCCTTGCCGGGTCGGCAGTGCGCGCGGCGGGCCAACCACGAGGCGGATGTTTTCCTGCCTTAGTGCGCGGCTTTGCGCGCGTTAATCAGCTCGCGCAGCTTGGCCACCGCTTGGGCCAAACCTCCTACCTCATCAATTAACCCCACCTCCACGGCATCGCGGCCTACCAGGACGGTGCCGATATCCCTGGCCAGCTCCCCGGAGCGGAACATCAGCTCGCGGAATTTGGCCTCGCTGATGCGGGAGTGCTCGGCTACGAAGCGGACCACGCGATCCTGCATTTTATCGAGATAGTCGAACGTCTGGGGAACGCCGATCACCAGGCCGA
>JACIYD010000581.1 GCA_014360105.1 Clostridia bacterium | reverse complement strand
TTTGGGGCGTGTGGCACGCGCCCCTAATCCTGCAGGGGCACAACTATCCGCAACACCCGCAGGCCGGGGTTCTGATGATGGTCGCCTGGTGCGTGCTCCTTTCGCCCCTTTTTGCCTATGTCCGCCTTAAAGCGGGCTCGCTGCTTGCCGCCGCCCTTATCCACGGCTCCCTTAACGGTACGGCGGGTCTGGCCCTTATGGTTGTTTCCGGCGGCAGCGATCTGACGGTGGGCCTTACCGGCCTTGCCGGTTTCATCGTTCTTGCCGGGCTAAACTTGTTGCTTTTTGCCTATGACCGGTTCTTTAGCGCTGCGCCGCTAGACCGTCTTCTGGCGGCAAAGGGAAGGGGCGGTCTTTCCCATAAGATTGCCCACCTACCCTGGCGCGCCGGTAGTTGGCAGTGAGAGTGGCGGCAATGCTGCCCGCCTCCAATTTCGGTCGGCGAGAAGATACGGAGCCTGGGCGGGCGGCGAGCTTGGCAGAGTTAATGGAGAAAATGCTTGAGAAGGGGGGAAGGAGGTCGGGCACACCCTGCCGGCCCGGCCTTCACCGTCGTGGAATGCAGTTTTGAAGCCAACCGAAGAAAGTGTACTTGCACTTACGAACCTTGCTCGCGGAAAGGGAAGTGCTGCGAATGTTTGACTTACCACTGGGCGCACCGTGAACTGCCGGGCTGCCTTTTCCCGCCGGAGGTTGAAAGAACCTATGACCGCTCCCTGAGCAGGTTCCTCAAGGTCTATACCCGCTAGGATAAGGGCCGCGTGCCGGGAACCTTTTTGAAGCATTTCGCTGCGCACCGTATTTTATAGCCGCTTTGCCTGGCAATGCTTGCTCTGGTGGTTAGCGGGGTAAGGCTGGTCTTCTTTTCTTTTGTGGCAGATCATTACCGCCAAAACGCGGGCGCGGCCGCCGGCATGATCGGCGGGATCGCCAGTCTGGTGGGGGCGGGCGTTGCTCCGGCCATCTTTGGCTATCTGCTCGACCGCTTTGCGGCCGGAACCGTGTTCGGGGCGGCGGCGTTTGTTACCCTTATCGGGCTGGGAGCGTTGATACTTTGCGGCGCGGAA
>JACIYD010000580.1 GCA_014360105.1 Clostridia bacterium | reverse complement strand
CTATTGCTGGCATATTGTGGTAAAGGAAAACCGCGAAAGGAGGGAATGAGGGATGCAAATGGAAACTGCCGCACCAGGCTTCTGGTGGATCTTTCTCCTCCTGATTATCATCATTCTGCCTCTGTTTTTCATCTTCTTTATTCCCGTGCTGAACAAGGCTTAAACGGCCTCCAGGGCCCCGGCCGGCTGCCGGGGCCCTGGTTTCCCGTAGTTGACCCCCGTTATGGCCGGTTACAACGAGGTTAGTACTGCCGTGGCGCCTTTTCGCGCTCCAACATCTTGACCAGCATACCGGTTAGCGCCTGCCGTTCCTGCTCTGTGCCCGCGTCCCACAGTTCCTTTAAGAGACGGTGCTCCGGCGTCCCGGGCTCCACTTTGCTTGCCAGGAAATTTCCCAGGTGATAGGCCAGGTCCTTGATCCGTGCCTCCGATAGGCCCAGGAACTCGGCCGTGCCAAAAGCGGCGGCGAGACTCTTCTTCCAGGCGTCCCAGGTAAGGGGGAGTTCCATATCTGTCACCCCATTTTTCCCGTTTCCCGGCAAGTAGTCTTTCCCATGGCACCGAAGCTTATGTGGCCGCGGCCGGAAACAGCAGGTCGGGGCGGCAGGACGGGTGGTGATCGGATCTTCATCGCCCTGCCGGAGCCGCCGGGCGGCGGCGAGCCCTCGGCCCCGTGGCGCCTGCCCGGCCCTGGCCCGCCACGGTGGGGAGTTCGCGGGCGTGGAGCCAAATCTTTTTCGTAAGTCCCTAAACAAAAGGCCCATGCGTCAGCTTTGCCGCGCCAAGGCCGTACCCTTGACACGGCAAAACGGGCTTTGCTATACTTAACTTGCGCGTGGTGGGTGTAGCTCAGTCGGTCAGAGCGCCAGGTTGTGGCCCTGGAGGCCATGGGTTCAAGTCCCTTCACCCACCCCATGCTGGGGCGTAGCCAAGCGGTAAGGCAGTGGACTTTGGATCCACGATGCGTTGGTTCGAATCCAGCCGCCCCAGCCATTTGCGTGGGCCATTAGCTCAGCCGGTAGAGCAACGGACTTTTAATCCGTGGGTCGGAGGTTCGAATCCTCCATGGCT
>JACIYD010000058.1 GCA_014360105.1 Clostridia bacterium | reverse complement strand
CCGTAATAAACCTTGACCGGGAGACAAGCTTCGTCTACCGCCCCCTTGACCCCCTGGTCAAGGATGGCTTTATTGGTCGGCGGTGAAGCCTCCACCTCTGCCCCCAGGGCACTGAGAAAAGCATGCCATAAAGGGAAATAATAATAGTAGAATAGCGCCCGGGGGACACCAACCCGCACTGCCACGCTTCAGGTCACGCTTCCCCTTCGCTTTTTGCCTACCGGGCACCGCCTTATCCCCACGGCCTGCCGCCACCCATCTATAAAGTGGCCAAGCTCTATTCCGGCCATATTATAATCATTCTTACCCCTCTTTTCCAGGCCTGGCAAAAGTTTTTCTAACCTTGCGGCTGGAAGAGAACGGCTACGACGTAGCCGAAAATTACTGCGGCGACGATGCCCGTTGCGGCAGCCGCCAGACCACCGCCGAAGATCCCCAGTAGACCGTCGGTCTCCATGGCCCGCAGCACGCCCTGTGTTAAGGTGTGGCCAAAGCCGCTCAGGGGAATCGTCGCCCCCGCGCCGCCGAAATCGACCAGCGGCTGGTAAAGGCCGAGGGCGCTTAACACCGCCCCGGCGGCGACAAAACCGACCAGGATGTGGGCCGGGGTGACGGTAAAGGGGGTAAGATCCATAATGAGCTGGCCGATGAGGCAAATCAAGCCACCGAGAAGAAAGGCCTTGAGCAAGGGCATGGCGATTATCTCCTCCTCTGCTGCTCTTCTTTTCCTGGAGCCTTTGGGCCGCGCTCGCTCCCGGGGGCCGGCCGACGCACCGGCCGTCCCGCCTTAGATTTGCTCCAAGACGACGGCGTGGCCGATGCAGGGAATGGACTCTCCCTGGTAGATGCTGGTGGGGCTGAGCAGGGCGCCGGTACCGATGCCGAGAATGCGCTTGACCTCCGGCCTGGCCAGTTGCTGCATGAGGTAGCCGGCGGTAACTACCGCCGAGCAGGCGCAGCCGGAGCCGCCGGCGTGGGTATCCTGGTCGTGGGCGTAAATGAGGAGGCCGCAATCGGTGTAGCGCTGACCGAGGTCATAGCCCTGGGCGCGGGCCAACTCCCGGGCAAGGGTAGTGCCGACGCGCGCCAGGTCGCCCGTGATGATCAGGTCGTAGTCTTGGGGGCCGCGCGCGCTGTCCTGAAAATGACGGACCAGGGTGTCGACCGCCGCCGCCGCCATGGCGCTCCCCATGTCGTTGGCATCTTTCAGACCCATATCTATGACGCGGCCTACCGTGGCATGCGTGAGGTGCGGGCCTTCACCGTAGCGCGCGACCATCGCCGCGCCCGCGCCTGTGACCGTCCACTGGGCCGACATCGGCCGCTGTACGCCCTGCTCGGTGGGAAAACGGTATTGGCGTTCGGCCGTGCCGTAGTGACTGGAAGTGGCGACGATCACGCAGTCGGCAAAGCCGCCGTCGACGAGCATCGCCGCCAGGGCCAGCCCCTCGAACATGGTGGAACAGGCGCCGTACAGACCTAGGAAGGGAATGTTGAACTGGCGGGCGGCGTAGTTGGCCGAGATGGTCTGATTGAGCAGGTCGCCGGCAAGGAGGAACTGGACGTCCTCGGGCTTCTTGTCCGCCTTGTCCAGCACCATCTGGACGGCTTCGGCCAGCATCTTCTGTTCGGCCTTTTCCCAGGATTTTTCGCCATAATAGGTGTCGGGCAGCACCTTGTCAAAGGTGCTTCCCAACGGGCCGTTTCCCTCCTTGGGGCCGACAATACTCGCCGTGGAGACAATTACCGGCGGGCTGGTAAACATGATGGTCTGCTTCCCCACCCGCTTTTCCACGACAGCAGAACCTCCTTGTGCGCTATACGCCTCTCACCCGTATTATCTCACCCCCGGGGGGCAAGTATGCCGCCCCGCGCTCAGGCGACCCCACAGGGACAGGCGGGTGCGAGGCAGGAAGGCGCGCGGTGCATGGCGAAACCATTGGCAACTAAATGCCCGCAGCGCGCTCAAGGAGGATGCCCGTGTCAGCAAGTGTCATCCATCAGCGCTGTCTGGTCCACGTGCGCCTTGACGCCAGGGCGCGTGAGGCCCGTCCCCGCTTGACGCTCTCGGCCGCCGCGGCGGCGCTCCTGGGGCAGCACGAAAGCGGTCCCAGGCGCCTCCAGGTGGTAAACGCGGCGCGCCTGCTTAGCGCAGGCGAGAAGGCCGGAAGCAATCTTGCGCAGGCGGGTTTTATCTGCCTGGCCACCATTGCCGTCGATAACCGGCTCCCGCCCTTCGAAGCCGTCTGGGAGGGGGAACTCGGTCCCGGCGGGCCCGAGTTGGGGCGCTTTTACCTTGACCTCCTCTTTCCCGCCCCCGGCAGCGGCCTGGCGGTCGTTGTTGCGCCGTCCGCCCTGTTCGCTTATTATTTCACCAGCGTCTCTTTCGCCGGCACGGCCGACATCTTGCTTCACGCGCCGCACGAGGGGGCCTCTAGCGACCCCGCGGCCGAAGAGTACACCGGCGCCCTGGCCGTGACGTTGGGGGAAAGGGCGGTAGCCCTTGCCCGGGTGCGAGGCCTCTCGCTCGGGGTGACGGCCGTTTATCCCCGCGCCTGGCGCTGGGGCCGGTTTCCGGCCGGGCTCTCCCGCCAGACCGTCGATCTTGCCCGCGCCTCCGGCGAGAGCGAACCCTTGAAGCACACGCACCCCCCTCTTGTGAGCAACGTCAACCCCTCTTACCAACCGGTCCGTGAAGCGTATCACGCCTTGTTGCGGCGCTACCCGCGGGCGGCGGTGGCCGTGCACGGCCTGGGTAGCTGGCACCCCGAAGCCTTCATCTTTGGCTTGGGCGTCGCAGAAGATTACCGGCTTACCCCGAGCGAGCGGGCAACGCTTGAGGAACTCCTCGGAAGATGTTTCGGCGAACAGTTTCCCTGGAGGATCGGCCGTTGGGGGAAAGAAGACGCGCGTCTGGCCGCGGGCCCCATCTGGGAGGTGGGGTACGCGATCCGGCTGGACGAGGAACGGCGTCGCCGCTTCGCCGAGGCGGGGGCTGCCCTCCTCGTCGCCATGGTAGAAGCAGGCCTGTTAACACCCCGCGCATAGTTATGTGGCACGCCGTCCTCTTCTTCTAAGGGGCTGGGTGTTTACGACCTGGAGGGAGTGGCGGAGCTACTTTCTTACCCCGGGACGAAGGTCGTTGGCTCGAGGCCTCTCTACATGCCCCGAACCGACCGGATCCGCGACGCTTGCGGCCCTCCTGGAGAACCCAAGCCTGTTCCCGTTTCGCTTCCGGCTAGCAACAGCAGAAAGTATGCTGGCCGCGTCCCCCCGGCTGGAGGTCTTGCGCTTTGGGCCGGAGGAGGGCCTGGTAATCCTGCGGAAGTAGAAGAAATCCGCCTGACCAGCCTAACGTTGGCCGGTGGCAGTATAATGAGTGGTATAATATAGCAGGAAGGCACGCATGCCACAGTTTCCCGGGGGGTTAAAGTGCTTGACCCGCGAACAATTACTCCACAAGCGCCGGCAATGGGAAAGATTCAATGCCTGGGAAGCGGCCAACTCGAGGGAACGTAGTAGACTCGACGAGTTTTCTCGGGCCCTCCGTTGGCTTGGCGAAGCCTGGGAGCTGGCGCAAAAACTTAACCCCCAGTTGGCTGAGGGGGGAATCGATTTGGATAAAATTCGGCACATACAAAAGACCAGAGAATACTTGGCCCGTTTAACGCGGTAGGGGTTTTTCATGACTAGTCTTGAACGTAGTCTTAAGCAGGTGACCGCCTTCTTTCAGCAGGAACGTATTCCTTATATGTTTATTGGCGGTATTGCTAACTTGATCTGGGGCCAGCCCAGGCTCACTCAAGACCTAGACGTACGGCATATCATTGCTCGCCAACGCGACAACCTGGATAGGGAGTATCTGGACCCGTTGGTACAAGAACTCAGCCGCTTGCTCGCCCGGTCAGAGATTTGGGCCTTTTATCTTAAGTGCTGGTCAAAGTGAGTGGTCTTCCAGCCAGCCGGTGCAAGAGGGCGGCTTTGCCGGACGAGCCAAGCATGGCGCGCCCGCGGCAGTCAGGAGCCGGGCGAACAAAAGCGCCGCAGCTCGCCCCGGCGGGCGTCCTCCAGGTACGGCCAGCGTTTCCGCACGTCTTCTACCAGGCCCGCATCCAGAGTGGCCAGAAGCACCGTTTCCTCGCTCCCGGCTACGGCGCCGAGCCTCCCGTCAGGGAGGGCAACGAAGCTGCCGCCGGTAACTTCGCGCCCGTCCGGGTAGGCGCTGCCTGTGTTGTTCGCCACGGCCACGAAGACCGTATTCTCGGCCGCGCGCACCTGGCCGAGTGCCTGCCAGAAACTCGATCGGCCGGCGTGGATGCTTACGGGATTGAGGATGAGCTGCGCGCCCTGAAGCGCGAGCCAG
Source organism: Clostridia bacterium (assembly GCA_014360105.1). GTDB lineage: Bacteria > Bacillota > DSM-521 > Neomoorellales > SLTJ01 > JACIYD01. The sequence goes on along the minus strand of JACIYD010000058.1, from coordinate 3,500 downwards.
CGCGCCACTTCCGGATAGAAGAGGTCGATGCAGACCAGCGCCCCCAGTTTCCAGCCGGCATGCTCCAATACGGGTGTAGGGCGACCGGGTAGAAGGTGATCGCGCTCGCCAACGGCCTGGGAGGGGAAGCACTTTTCATAAAAGGCCAGCCGCGCGGCGTGCCGCAGAAAGTACCCGCGAGAATAAAACCGGCCACCCTCGTCCACATACTGGGCACCGCCGGCCAGCAGCGTCTCCGGGGGGAGAAGGGCGGCGATCTCGTCCAGCGCCCGCAGGTAATCCTCCAGAGCCACGGAAAAGGGGCCGAGCCAGTTCTCCGGCAGGAGGACCAGATCGACGGCGGGCATCTGTGAAACCAAAAGGCGCATGCGTCTCAGGTTCTCGTCTTGCCTGGAGGCACGCGCCGGTTGAACCAAAGCAATCCTCATTCCGTCACCCTATTGCCGGCCTTGCTCGCAAGACCGCTTGCGCGGGATGACCGGTCCGCACAGGAAAAGGCCGGGCACGAGTACCGGTATATCCTTTACGACTTGGTCGCCTCGCCCCGCGTGCCGCGCAGCGTAAGGACAAAGGCAAAGATAATAACCAGAATTCCCAGGACGACGTTGGCGGCAAGAGCAGGGACGTTATCGGTTGTCTTTACCACAAACGGCGCAATAACGATCAAGATGCCGAGAATAAGGTTAACCCATTTCACCCAGGCCATTCCCCTCACCCCCTGTCAGGCTGTTTACCTCGTGCCCGGCCTTATGTATGGGGCGAGAGAAATCACCGAGGGAAAAATGATCAATCTAGGTCAAAAATAGCATAGAGATCGGCGCCTGTCAAGTCTTGTTAATTCATTCTGGGCCGGGAAGACCGGTCGCGGCTAGCGCACTACCCAGACGATCAGGCCCATGAGCACGGCGGAAACGAGGCCGTAGACGAGAACCGGGCCGGCCACGGTGAACATGCGCGTCGCCATGCCAAAAACAAACCCTTCCCGTTTAAACTCCAGCGCCGGGGAGACAATGGAGTTGGCAAAACCGGTGATGGGAATAATGGAGCCGGCCCCGCCGATCTTCGCCAGGTTATCGTACACCCCGAGGCCGGTCAAAAGGGCGCCCAGGAAAACCATTACCATGACGGCGGCCGTACCGGCGTCGGCCAGACTCAAGCCGGAGCGCATAAAGAAAAGGACAATTGCCTGACCCAGGGTGCAGATGGCGCCGCCCACCAAGAATGCACCGAGACAATTTCGTGCTACCGGTGGCTTCGGCTTTACCTGGTTGACCAGTTGCTGGTAGGCCGCCTGATCGTATTGCTGTTGCTGCTGCCTGAGCTGGTCGTCAAGAGGCTTGATCATCCCGGCATCCTCCGGAACGCTGTTCTCGCGGGTCACACCTCTACCGGGTGCCTGGCGAATCCCCACTTTGCTCCTTACGGTCTTTGGTCCCACGTTGGCGTGAGCCTCGCGGGCGATACGGGCGCTTGAGCCTGGAGCTTGCGCCGGGTCCGCGGCTTGCGCGCCATCACGGCGCCTTCGCCCATCAGTAGCCTCCAGTCGGCTTGCGCCCTCTCCCTCGCGCAAAGCCCGGCTCGCCGCGATGCGTAAAATCTTGCGGCGGGACCCAAAGACCGCCGGACGGAAGTGGGATCCCTCAGACCGAGTACTCCTTGCCTTACGGGAAGCGAAAGGCAGGAGCTTTGCGCCCACCGTCGCCCCTGCCCCGCTCCTTACCTGGGAACGCCTTCACTATAGGCAACTTTGACGTTCGCCTTATACTCCGTAAGGCGGCCGTTGACCACATTGGCCGTAAGATTGTAGATCTCTACCCCGCTGATATTGGGGATGGTCTTTGCCGCCTCGGCCACCGCGGTTTCTACCGCTTCCTGCCAACCATTGGGGGATTCCCCTACCAGTTCGATCACTTTTACGTGCACCGTTTCAACCCCCTGTGCGCAGAAGTTACGCCACGTTCTTATTATGTCGCTGTGAGGGGAAACTATGCCGCCGCGGTAGCTCGTCCGGTCTACAGGGCGGTGCGCTTGGGGCGGCATCTTACTCCTCTTCCCGGCCCGACATTAGTTTCCGGATGGTGTTCAAGGCTTGCCGCTCGAGGCGTGAGACCTGAACCTGGGATAGCCCCATTGCTTCCGCGACCTGCACCTGGGTGCGGTCGGCAAAGAAGCGAAGGGCGATGACCTGCCGCTGTTTGGGTGGTAATTGCCGGATGACCTCTTTCAGGGCAATGCGGTCGAACCAGGTTGCTTCCTTTTCGTCTCGGGCCAACTGGTCGAGCACGTAAAGCGGGTCGCCGTCGTCCTGGTAGACCTTTTCGTGGATGGATTCGGGCGCCTGCAGGACCTCCATCGCCGCCACGATTTCCTCCCGTGAAAGGGAAAGGGCTTCCGCCAATTCGCCCACCGAAGGGTCGCGGCCCAGTTCTTTGGCCAGCCGTTCCTGCGTTTCGCGGATGCGATATGCCGTTTCCTTGAGGGAACGGCTGATCTTTACCGGGTGATCGTCCCGCAAGAAACGCCGGATCTCGCCTACGATCATGGGTACGGCGTAGGTGGAAAAGCGCACTTCGTACGCGGGATCGAATTTGTCAATGGCCTTGATCAGGCCAATCGTGCCGATCTGAAAGAGATCTTCCAAGTCGTAGCCCCGGTTCTCAAAACGGCGTACCAGGTTAAAGACCAGCTTCAAGTGGCAGTTGATCAATTTTTCCCGTGCTTCCCTATCGCCTTCTCTGGCCTTCTGCAAAAGCTCGCGCGTTTCCTCCTCCGTGAGCAGAGGAAAGCGGGGGAGGTTCATCTCGGATAGGGAACCGGACATCTCAGTTCCGCTGAGCGCACGCTTTGAGCGGCTGGGGCAAACGGCGCAGCATTCTTACTTGCGTTCCTTTACCCGGCGCCGTTTCGACCTCAACCTCATGCATAAAGGAGCGCATAAAGACAAAGCCGAGCCCTACCTGGTCAGTGTCCGGCGCCTTGTCCGGCTCGAGGGCACGGCCCGCATCTTCCATCCCTTTCCCCTCGTCGCTGACGATGACCTCCAGGCCGTCGGGGTAAAGGTTACAGGTGATGCGGATCAGACCGACCGGCCGGTTCTCATAGCCGTGCACGATGGCATTGGTTACCGCCTCGGAAACCGCTACCTTGATCTCTTCCAGGTCGCCCAGGGTGAAGTCGCTCTGGGCGGCAAAAGAGGCGACGGCCACCCGCGCCAGGCCGAGGTTCTCCTTGAGGCTGAGGAACTCCAGCCGCATGCTGTTGAGAATCTTGCTCATGGCGTCTCCCCCTTAGCGAGCTCCCCCAGGGCTTCTTCTTCGTTGGCATAAAAGCGCACCAGGCGGTGCAGCCCGGCCAGTTCAAGCAACCGGTCCACCGGCGGCTGCACGTTGACAATCGCCACCTCGCCGCCCTGGGCTTTCACCCGGCGGTACCGACCGAGAATCACGCCTAGACCCGAACTGTCGATGAACGAAACCCGTGACAGGTCCAGTACCAGGTTC
>JACIYD010000579.1 GCA_014360105.1 Clostridia bacterium | reverse complement strand
GACCCTCCGTGCCCTCCCTTGTGCCCCTCACGCGTTACCGCAAAGACGGGGCGCTCCGACGATAATAAACCTGTTTGTGGAAATGCGTAAAGGATGGCCTGCCTCATTTACCGGGCCTCCTATTCTGCTTCCTAGGGTATTGAATCTCTTAATCTATGTTTCTCAATTAAAATTCTATTTTGGATTTCAAAATCCTGCTCGCACGTAAGAAAGTTTGAAATCCTTGGACCAGAACCTAGAGGTTCGCCTCTTCTTCCTCAGCCCGGCGACTAGGCATGGAGTGCCTGTCGGGTGGGCACTGCGCACCCGTTTCCAGGTTCCCGGCAAAGCCGACGCTACCGTGTCGCGGCAGACCTCAGTAAGGCGCGCCCCCAAAGGAAGGCAACGTCTGACCTTTGGTACCGGTTTTCCCTGATACTTTTAGTGTAGGCGAAACCAAGCGGTGTGGAAGCGGCGCAGAAGCGACCCCTTGGGGAAGACACCGGCGCTACCCTCGCCCTGCCCTCGCGTAAGTTCGGCCCGCCGCGATGCTCCTGGTAGGCACCGCCAGGGGTGGTACGCCGTCCACCGAAGGTAGAAAGTGTAGCGACGAACGCTATTATGGCCCTGGGGTGACGCTCGTGGCAGTTCCGCGTAAACATGTTAAGGTCCTCATTGAGCGGCTCACTGACGAGCAGGTGCCAGCTCTGTGCAAGCGACTATCGCCGGCCGACGGAACCGCAATCGACCAAGGGCTCGCTGACTTGGCCGCAGGAAAGAAAGCGAGGGCCGAGGACGCCTAGGCAGAGCCCCTGCTGAAAGGTGCGTATTAGCAGAGGTTGGGGTTGCTGTGACGGATGGCCCGGGCTTTTCCCTGGGCGAACTGGGCGGCCAGAGCTTTGACTTGGTGGGGGTGCTCAGCCCCCGGACGCTGAGAGCCAAAGACCGCCCGGCAAAAGTAGATAGGCGAGCCGACGCACGCCTTGACAACGGTTCGTACAGGAGTAAGATTAAAAGCTAGAAAAGGACGGGGGAGACCACTTGAAAATGACTGGCGGGAGGCCAGAGCAGCGTCCGGCGCTCTGGACGCGGGACTTC
>JACIYD010000578.1 GCA_014360105.1 Clostridia bacterium | reverse complement strand
ATCGTCAACCCGGTCGAGCAAGTCCTTGATTCCTAAGCCAACGGTCGCCGCGGTACCTACTACGGGTATTCCCAGTTCCCGAGCCAGAGTAGAGGTGTCGATTTCCAAATGGCGGCGTCGGGCTTCGTCCATGAGGTTGACGGCAAGGACCGTCCGCGGCGTGATTTCTAAAACCTGCAAAACGAGGTGGAGATTGCGCTCCAGGCAGGTGGCGTCGGCAACGACCACGGTCACCTCGGGGCGGTACAGGAGGAGAAAGTCCCGCGCCACCTGCTCTTCCGGCGAGCTGGCTACTAGGGAGTAGGTGCCGGGCAAGTCAACGAGCAGAAGAGAGCGACCGCGGTGCCGGTAAGCGCCCCATTTAAGGGCTACCGTCTTGCCGGGCCAGTTGCCGGTGTGCTGTTTGAGACCCGTAATCGCGTTGAAGAGGGTGCTTTTGCCGGTATTGGGGTTGCCTGCCAGGGCGACTACCGGCGCTTTCTCCCAGCCCTTCCTTCGCTTCAGGGTCAGGTGAGCCGTAACCGGCCGGAAGTTCATTTCCCTCTCCTCCTTGCGCGGCTTTATGCCCGGGCCGATGGCCTCGTCAGGATGCGTCTGGCATCGGTCCGGCGCAGAGCAATTACGGTTTGCCGCAGGGCAAAGGCCAGAGGGTCCCCCAAGAAGCTTCTGCCCAGGGCCTGGACAGGAGTTCCGGGTACGAGGCCCAGGTCAAAGAGCCTTCGCCGCAAAGGCTCTGCCACCGCAACGTGAACGATGATTCCTTTTTGTCCGGGTTGGAGATCATCTAGACTTAGAAAGGGGGAAGACGAATCCATAAAACATCAACCAACTTTCATGTTTTTTTAGCCGCGGCTAAGTTGTGCTGTCTAGAACAGCATATGTCGCCCCTTGTTCTCCGGTTACTTGCACGCTTGCATGCAAAGGGTATGGAGATACGCAGCCAAAATTCCATGCGGCCGCCGTTTTCTGCCGAAGCCGCGTTAGGGTTAGGCCATCCTGGTTCATGGTAATCCCTTCCTTTTTAGCCGAATAATATGCCCGTGGGCGTTGACAGGTTAATGCCGCGATGTGAGGGGGCCCGC
>JACIYD010000577.1 GCA_014360105.1 Clostridia bacterium | reverse complement strand
TCCAGGGTATCAGATCCCGGTACTTCAGGGAAGGGCAGTCTATCCGGGAAATCATCAGGGAGTTGGGGATGTCCCGACGCACGGTTCATCGGTACATATAATCGGAGGACCCCTGGCGGTATACCTTGCGCGAACCCAGGCCCAGGCCGGTTGCTGACGCCATCGAGCCCATCGTGCGGAACATCACCGAGAATGCCTAGCAGGTACGTAAGAGGTGTTCCTGCCGCTGGAGCTCGAGTAAGGGCGGGTCTTTGAAGCGGACTGGCTGGAGTTGGTCGTAGATATGGGCGGTGGGCTTGTACCCGTGAATGTGGTTGCCGCCAGGCTGCGGACCAGCCGGGCCTCGTTTGTCAAGGCCTACCCCACCACCTGGCAGGAAACGCTATTCGATGGTACGCAAGCGGCGTTTCGCTGGCTAACAGACTGGCGGTGCGGGGCAAAAGAGGCCTGGTGGAGGAACCAGATCTTGCGCGGCCGGACTGGCCGAGCCGCAGGCGTGAAGACGTAAGGAGAGGAGAGAAGCCTTGAGAGCGCTGCGGGAAGGGCCGGGCCGGAAAGCGCCGGGGCGGCGCGGCCTCTCCTTCGGGGAGTTCAGGCGGCTTGCGGGCAGGGCGGTCGACGAAATCCCGCCCCGGCTGTGCCGGGACCTGAACGGGGGCTTCGTGGCGCTGCCCGGGAAGAAGCGGGACGGGGGGGCTGCTCGTCCTGGGGGAGTGCGTCCGGGACGGCCTCTTGGGCCGGCGGGTGGTGCTCTACTACGGGTCCTTCGCGGCGCTTCTAGGGGACAGTTCCGTAGGGCTGGTGCGGGAGATCCGGAGGACGGTCCGGCACGAGCTGCGCGACCACCTGGAATCACTTGCCGGGGTGGACGACCCGGCCCGGGAGGACATGGAGTTTCTGGCCCGGTTTCGCGAGGGGCGCCGCCTGAGGGGGCGGGAAAGGTGAACTATTCAGGGGCCCTTCGCCCATGCTCTTTTGCGGCCCATCCGCCGCAAGACAGCGTCACCGTCGCAGGCAGGAATTTCCTTGTTGTCGGCGAATAATGGCGAAATAGTGCAGAAACTGGGCGGGAGATGCTGCCGGCTTCA
>JACIYD010000576.1 GCA_014360105.1 Clostridia bacterium | reverse complement strand
TGCTTGCCGCCTTTGCCCGCGAGTATTTCCGGCGGCCCACACCGCTCGACTACGGCACGGTAGGCGGGACGTAAAGCCCTCCGCCAGTCTTCCCCTTAGCAAAACAAATTCTCTCTTTGCCGACAGGAAAAAACCGCTTCCCCCAGGCGCGCTTTGTGAGCGTGACCGGCACACCCTTCCGCAGCGACGACCGGCGCCTGGAGGGGAAGGAGATCTTCCGCTATCCCCTTAAACGGGCGATGGACATGGGCTATACGAAGAAGATGGTCTTCCGCCAGACGCAGCCGGCAGAGCTGTACGGTTCAGCCAGGGTGTGGCCCAAGCGATCCCTGCTGCTGCACTATCGTGGAGGCCAGCGTGCGGAAGTGGGAAATGAAGAAGCGGCTTTCCCGGTTGTCGCATAAGGATTATCGCCGAGGCGATGTCCATCAACCACGCGCGCCGGCATGTACGAGGCGCGTAACCTCAAGAACTACCTGGTCCACAGCGAGATGCCGGAGAAGGAGTGCCGGCAGCGGCTCATTGAGTTCGAGAGAGACGGCGACTGCATAGTGCAGGTGGGCAAGTTGGGCGAAGGCTACGACCACCACTACCTTTCCATCGCCGCCATCTTTCGCCCCTATCGCTCCCTTTCTGCCTTCATCCAGTTTGTGGGGCGGGCGCTGCGCATCATTCCCGACGCGGCGAACCCTGAGGTGGACAACCTGGCCGTACTCGTAAGCCACGTGGGCTTAAACCAGCAGAAAAACTGGAACGATTTGCAGGATTTTGCCACGATCGACCGTGCCTTCTTTGGAGAGCTTCTGACGGGGGAGGTAGAGGAAGGGGTGGGGCGCGGGCAAGAAGGCGGCCGGCCGCGACCCGAGCGGCCGCGCATGGAAGTGCTGGCGGAGTTCGGCATCTCCTTCGACGAGGAAGGGCTGGCGCCGGAGTTTCTGGAGACTTACCAGCGCACCAAGAGGCGCATGGTGCAGGAAGTGATCGGTACCACTGTGGAGGACTACAACCTCGACCTGCAGGACTTATTAGAACTCTTCGGCCCGGAGATGGTCATGGAAAAGCAGGGCGTGGGAGAAGAAGCGGAGAGGG
>JACIYD010000575.1 GCA_014360105.1 Clostridia bacterium | reverse complement strand
AGGAAAAGCTGAACCGGGTGGTGGTGGCCTCGTGCACCATCCGCACCCACCAGCCTCTCTTCCGGGAAGCGTTGCGCGAGGCCGGGCTCAACCAGTTCCTCTTCGAAATGGCGAACATCCGCGACCAGTGCTCCTGGGTCCACCGGCAGGACCCGGCGCTGGCCACGGAGAAGGCAAAGGACCTGGTAGCGATGGCCGTGGCCAAGGTGCGCACGCACCGGGCGCTGCACCTCAATCCCGTCGCCGTGGTACCGCGCGCCCTGGTGATCGGCGGCGGCATTGCCGGCCTTACGGCCGCCCTGAGCCTCGCCGGACAGGGTTACGAGACCTTCATCGTGGAGAAGGGGCCCGAACTGGGCGGCCACCTGCGGCTGCTGCGGCGCAGCCTGGAAGGCAAGGACTTGCAGGCCTTTCTAGCGGCAACGCTGGACAAGGTACGCCGCCATCCCTTGATCCGGGTGTACACGCGGGCCCGGGTGGAAGACTTTTCCGGGCACCAGGGCCACTTCGTCACCACCGTCTCACTGGCGGAGGCCGGGCGGGAACACGTGCGACGCACGGAGAAGCTGGAGCACGGCGTGGTCATCGTGGCCACCGGCACGGAAGAAAACCGCCCGCCGCGGTACCTCCTGGGTGAAGATGCGCGGGTGCTGACCAATACGGACTTCGAACAGCAACTGAGCGATAGGCCGCAGGCGGCGGCCGCCTACCGCCAGGTGGTCTTCATCCAGTGCGTCGGCTCGCGCGACGCCGAGCGCCCGTACTGCAGCCGGGTCTGCTGCAGCCACACCTTGAAAAACGCCCTCCAGCTCAAGGCATTAAACCCGGACGCGGCGGTCTACGTGCTTTACCGCGACCTGCGCGCCTACGGCTTGTTGGAGCACTACTACCGCGAGGCCAGGGCTCGCGGCGTCATCTTCGTCGCCCACCCGGATGAAAAGCCGCCGGAAGTGGCGCGGGAGGACGGCCGGCTCTCGGTCCGGGTACACGATCGCAGTCTGGGGACCGACCTGTTGCTCCAGCCGGACCTGGTCGTCCTCGCGACGGGCGCGGTGGTGCCGGCGGATGTGGAGAAGCTGGCCAACCAGCTCAA
>JACIYD010000574.1 GCA_014360105.1 Clostridia bacterium | reverse complement strand
ACCTTCTACCGTGTTCTGGACGAATACCGCCTCGCACCCGTTTCCACCGCTTCCCTGCTTGCGGGCCATGTCCTGGCCGGCGGAGGAAAGGGCCTGGTAGTGGCCCTCGTGGTTTACTTCGGGGGATGGGCGGTAGCGGGCGACTTTTCCTTTCCGCTCCTTTTCGCGGTGCAACTGGCTGTCGTCTGTCTTCTTTTCGCCTCCCTGGCTGTAGCCGTGGCGATGATTGCGGGGGGCGACAAGGACGTCCTGATGTTCACCAATCTCGTGGTCTTCCCGATGACTTTCTTCTGCGGAACCTTTTTTCCGGTGGAGCAGCTACCAGGAGCGCTGGCTCATTTCAGCTCGTTTCTGCCGCTTACTGCCGGGACGTACAACCTGCGGGTGCTGGCGCTCACAGGTGTTGGCCGGTGGGACTGGTTCGGGCAGAGCCTTGGTTGGCTTGCGGGCTTTTACCTTCTGGCCTACCTGCTCTTAAACTGGAGGGGGCATGACTGATGCGGGCGCTGCTTTTCGGGTGGTACCCGATCGTCTGGGAGGAGATGGTTTACTGGCGGCGACGCTTCTGGATTTATCTGGCCGTGTACACGCTTTCGCCCCTCATCTTTCTCCTGACCTTCGGTTTTGGCGTGGGGCAGCGACTGAAGATGCTTATGCCCGGCGGGATAAGCTACCTTGAGTTTCTAGTCCCCGGCATGGTGGCGCTCGCGGTTTTCAATAACGGGATCACTTCGGTGACGGTGCGGATGTTCGACAACCGCCTGCACTTTAAAAGTTTTGAGGCTTACCGTCTCGCCCCCATCGGCGACCTGGCGGTGTGGCTGGGGTACAGCGTCTCCGGTACCTTCCGGGGACTCTTGGCCGGATGCATTGTCCTGGGCCTGGTGCTGCTCGTCGCCCCCGGCTACCGCTTGCCGGTCGCTGGCCTTCTCTGGCTGCCGGTAGTTGCCTTTTTTTGCGGCGCTTTCGGGGTGTTGCTGGGGCTTTGCCTGCGTTCCTTCGACGACCAGGCGGTGATAAATGAGTTTGTCATCGTCCCGATGACGTTTCTTTGCGGCACGCTCATCCCGCTCGAGCGGCTCCCCGGAGTCCTG
>JACIYD010000573.1 GCA_014360105.1 Clostridia bacterium | reverse complement strand
CTCCGTCTGGTAGACCTTTGCTAATTCTTGTGACTTTTCCAGTTCGGCGCGCAGGCGGTTGAGCTCCGACATGTCCCGCACATTGCTCACCACCAGACAGACCTGGCCCTCTTCGTCAAAAATGGGGTTACCGGTAACCAGGATTTCCTTACCGGTGCAGGTGTGCTGGACCATGTTGATTACTTTCGCGTTCTTGACTACCTCGAGCGTAAGCGAGCCGCTGAGTACCCCCTCCGCAACCAGGTCTCTCATGTTCCGCCCGACCAGGTCGGCCGCCTTGAGACCGGTAATCCGCTCGTAGGCCTTGTTCACCCTAATGGTGTTTGCCTTCGCGTCCGTAATGTAGATCCCGTCATAGGAGCAGTCGAGAATGGCGTCAAGGTGCTTCGCCAGGAGACGGTAGCATTCGAGTTGACCGGAGAGCTGTTCTATCTCTGATACGTCTTGGAATACCGAGACGGCGCCGCGCCAACCGTTGATCTGCATGGGCATGTGGTTCGCGACGATGACCTTTTCCCCGATCTTGTACTTATAGCCGAAGCGGGCCCGGCCGGTTTCCAGGACCTCGCAGAGCCTGCTGTCGGGCAGCACCTCCTTCAGGCGGGCGCCCACTACCGCTTTTTCCTCGAGCGCCAAAATGCGCTTCGCCATCCGGTTAAACAGGCAAACGCGCTCACTCGCGTCGACGACGACGACCCCCACCGGCAACTCATCTGCTATTTCCTTCCAAGGAAAATAAGCGGAGTTGTAGTGCAAGGCCATTAGGGCCCGCTCGCGCCGGACCAGGCCGCGGAACCCGCCGTTTTCCCGTACCGCCCAAAAGGCGCTCTGCTCCCAGGGGACGCCCTGCGCTTCGAGCCGCGCCTCGAGCCAGGGGACCTCTTTCTCCATTGCCTCCGCTACGGTTAATTGGCAGTTCGTTTGGAGCAGGCGAAGCACCAGTTGCGGTTCGAAACTGACGACTCCGAAAAACTCGTGGTTTTCCAGGACGGGAAGGACACTCCGGCCATGTTCTGCGGCCAGGGCCAGAGCTTTATCGATGGGCCATTCCGGGGCTACGCCAACCAAGGGGACGTCTACTAGGTCACCAACAAGGA
>JACIYD010000572.1 GCA_014360105.1 Clostridia bacterium | reverse complement strand
TTCCCTGAGCCTCGTGCCCAGCAGCAGGGCCGCCCGCAGGGCTTCGCGGCATTGGGTTTCCTCAAGGCCCGTCTCCCGGGCCAGACGCTTGGCTGCCTCGCTTAGGGTGAGGGGCGGGCAGCGCTCGCTGGTTGCGTCCGCCGCGGTGCGGAAGCCCAGGTGGCGTTCTATCCACCAGGTGAGAGGATGCTTTCTCAGTTCTTCGGCGGTATCCGGCAAGGGATTTTCGACGGCGGCCCGTAGGGCTTGAGGGTCTACGTCGGCTAGGGGGCTAAGTGGCCGGAACCTTTCCTCGATGACGTTCTCCGGCGGAACAGCGGTCCCGAAGATCTTGCTGGCGAAGTCGGCCACCGCCCGGCGGCGCTCGCCGGTGCCCATTTGTTCGTCGCTCACCATTGTGGCGCTGGTGCCGATGCAGATCAGGTTGGGGTTGCCGCAGCGCTGGCGCAGCCGGCGGATCAAGAGGGCCACGTCCGCGCCCTGGCGGCCGCGGTAGGTATGTAGCTCGTCGAAAACCAAAAACTCGATGCCGGCCACGGCCCGGTCTACAAAGCGCCGCTCGCGGGGCCGCACCAGGATGAGTTCGAGCATCATGTAGTTGGTGAGAAGAATGTGGGGCGGGCTCTCAAGGATCGCGTTGCGCTCGGTCTCCCCTTCCTGGCCGGTGTACTTGGCAAAACGCACGGGCAGGGGCTGACCGGTGCGGCGCTGGTAGCGTTGTTTCAACTCGTCCAGGGCGTTGTGTTGGGAGTTCACCAGGGCGTTCATGGGGTAGACGATGATGGCCCGCACCCTGGCCTCAGCGGGGTTGCTCTTTAGCACGGCGTCGAAGATGGGGATGAAGTAGGTCAGGGTTTTGCCGGAGCCGGTGCCGCTGGTGACTACGTAGGGTTCGCGCCGGAGGGCGCACTCGATGGCCGCTTCCTGGTGGTAGTACAGGGTGAAGGGTCGGCCCCGGTCGTCGCAGAAAATGTCGGCGCAGGCCGGGTGGAGTTTTCCCTGGTTGCAGAGGTCGCCCACCGAGGCTCCCAGGGCGTAAGCAGGGTTAAGCTGGATCAGGGCTTCCGGCCAGAGGCGCTCTTTAGCGAACAGCTCTTGTTCCA
>JACIYD010000571.1 GCA_014360105.1 Clostridia bacterium | reverse complement strand
AAAGGTCTTTCTTTCCCTTGCCCAGGATGGCATCCATTCCCCCGTGAGGGAAGAGGCCGTAATACTGCCAGAGCAGTCTGGTCTCCGTCCGGTAGTCTTCCGGCAGGGACTCCCAGTTTATCCAGGGCGGGTTACCGACCACGTAGTCGAAGGATTGGGACGGGGGATTGAGGATGGCATCAACCCGGTACACCGGGATGACTATTTCTTCCCCGCGATAGGGCAAGAGGTCGGCAATGGCCAACAGGTAATTGGTGCGGGCGGCGATGACGGCCAAGGGGTTGGGGTCGAAGCCGACGACGTTTTCCAGGATTCTCTCCAGCAGCCGGCCCGCGGGCAGGCGTTCCACCGTAAGCCCGTGCGCTTTCATCCGCCCGATGACAAGAACCAAGAAAGTCCCCGAGCCGCAGGCCGGATCGAGCACCTTTTTCTCGAGGTTTCCCGGAAAGGTCCCGCCTTCGAGCCGGTTCAAGAGGTGCTCGGCCAGCCAGTCAGGCGTGTAGTATTCGCCCAAGCGATGCCGCAATGCGGCCGGAACGAGTTGCTGGTAGAGCCGTTTGAGTAAATCGGGGTAGGCCCGCGGGCCCGCGGCAAGCGCTTCCGGGGGGTAAGCGGCCAGGGCGGCAACCATGCGGCTCAAGACCCGTGCCAGAGTTGGGTCCCAGGCTTCCAGGTACCAGTTGAAAAAGTCACCCTCGTGAAAGTGCCGCAGCCCGCACGTACGAAAAAGGCGGCCCTCGGCCAGGTTTTCCCACAGATACTCTCGGAGGGCCTCCGACCCTAGGCCCGCCACCCGCGTGGGGTCCGTACCCGATTGAGAGAAGGCTACCGCGCCGGCCACCCGCAGGGCCAGCAGCTTGACCACGGTAACATAGTAGGTGTGGAGGGCAAAGAAAAGGGCCGGAACGTCCACGCCGGCGCCCCAGAGGCCGTAGTGGCGCGCCAGTGCTTCCGCTTCACGCCTTGCCGCAATTGCCGTGTCGCCATAGATCGTCTGAAAATGCCGGAACCACTGCTCCAGGTGTGCCCGTACCCGGGAGGAACCCGTCCTGTTCAGTAGCAGGTAGAAGCTGCTTACCGCCTCCTGGGCCAGTGGGGCTTGCGCGC
>JACIYD010000570.1 GCA_014360105.1 Clostridia bacterium | reverse complement strand
CGCCCTGCGCAAGCTGGAGAGCGCCGGGTTGATCAAGACCACGTCATTGGGGAGGAAGGGGACTCTCATCCGCGTGCTAAACAGTGGCCTGGTTAAGGAATTGAGGCCTTTCGAATGAGAAGACGCGATCCCACCCGGCCCGGGCCAGCGAACCCCTTTCAGTCACCCTCATTTTTTCGCCCCAATGCCTCTTGGGCGAAGAGAATGGGGGTCGCGAGACGGAAAAGCGGCCGTTTGCCGGTCCCGTAAGGGGCAAAAAATACTTCGCCTAACGTGGGAAGACTGTTAAATCAAGCTAGGATTGGCGTCTTTTCGGTGGCTAGGCTAGTACCAGGAAGTTTGTAGCAGCATGGCCTGGCCGCCCCCTAGGCCGGACGGGGTGGTAGCTCCATTGGCTTTGCCAGGGGTGCTTCAAGGTGGGAAGCCACGCGGCGCGCCAGGTTCCGGGACGGGGGCAAGGGGGCCGGCGGCACCAGACCAGGAGGCGGCGAAAGTCTTAGTGCTCCCCGGTCCCGTCGGCGGCTTGGGCGATTATACCCAAGGCCTCTTGCAGGGTGTTGGCCTTAAAGACCTCCCGGCGGAGCTTCTTCAGGCGCTCCAGGTCGGTGATGGTGGCGAGGGCCGCATCTACGCCCACAGGCTGTTGGTTAAATCGGCTCTCCAGAAAGTCGACAATAGCCGTGCGGATTTCCTCCAGCCTGCCTTCTAGCTTGCCCTGTTGCAGGCCCTGCTGCACAAGCCGCTTCCCCATTCCTGGGCGAAGGGGTGCCGGTTGAAAAGCTCGGCCAGTTTCTCCCTTTCTGCCACCGGCATCTGCTGGGCCATGTTCCACACCTCCTCGAAGGTTTGGACTTCCACCAGTTCGTTTGCCAGCGCGAACTCCACTAGCTGCTCCACGTCTTTGTTGGCCGGGTCCTCCAGGTGCTTTTTCAAAAGCACCGAACCGGCCCTTGCCCTCTTTTCCCGCCGCGTCAGACGCTTCTACCTGGAGCGCGAGCGCCACACTTTTTGGGGGCTCGGAGCAGGAATCGCTGGAAGAAGGGCGAAATAACTAAAAAGAAACGGGTCTAAGAAGTGGATGAGTGGGTGGCCGGAGCCGCCCGCGGA
>JACIYD010000057.1 GCA_014360105.1 Clostridia bacterium | reverse complement strand
TTCGTCCTCCGCCCGCCGGAGCACTTCCGCAAACGCGGGTGCCTCCCGGCCGGGCGCGGCAGGCGCGTCTTCCCGCCCCGCCGCAGGCGGCTCTTGTTTCTCTGCCGTTTCCTGCAGCAGCGGGTGAGCCAATTCCTGCCAGGCTTCGACCAGCTCGGCCACCCGCCCTTCCAGTGCCTCCAGGCGCTCCAGAAGAGGCTCCACCGGCAGAGTACCGGCTTCCGCGCGCCGCGGCGTGGCGCGCCAGGCCGCGAGGGCCGGCCGCCAGGCGCAGAGCACCAGGAAGACGCCTAGAAGCAAGAGAAAGTAACCCATGCTAGTAACCCCACTGCTTGATCTTTACGCGCAACCGCCCCAGGGCCCGGCCTCTGAGCTGGCAAACCCTTGATTCGGAAACGCCCAGCAGTTTGCCGATTTCCTTCAGGGTCAGACCCTCATAATAGTAGAGGGCCAGGATCAGACGATCCTCCTCGCCCAGCTCTGCCAGGGCCAGCCTGAGCAGGTGCTTCAATTCCTTCTCTTCATAAACCCGCGCCGGGTCGGGGCTGGCCGGGTCGGCCAGGCGGCGGTTTTCCGGTGCTTCTCCTTCCCCCGTCCCCAGTAAGTCTTCCAGGGAGAAAAAGGAGGCTCCGTGGACGTCCTGCCACGCCTCTCTCACTTCTTCCACCGGCCAGCCGAGATAAGCGGCCACTTCCTCGTCGCTCGCCTGCCCCCCTTTACTTTGTTCCAGGCTGGCCGTAGCCGCCAAAAGCCGCTGTACGCGATCCATTACCGTCCGGGGCGCCCAGCGGTTGCGGCGCAAAGCGTCCAGCATCGCCCCGCGAATGCGCTTGGCGGCAAAGGTCTCGAATTTTACGCGCCGGCCCGGATCGTACCGGTCGAGCGCTTCCAGGAGGCCGACCACGCCGTAGGCCTCAAGATCCTCCAGGCTCAGGCCCGCCTGCGGCCGGCCACCCAGGCGGCCGGCCAGGTACTTGACCAGGGGAAGGTAAGCCAGGGCGAGTTCTTGCCGGCTGGCGGCGTCTCGCTGGCGCAGGTAACGCTCCCAGAGCGGCGCCAGCGAGGCGTTCGTGCCCGCGAGCGCCGCCGGGCCCTTCTCTTTAATTCCCTCGGCCGCCACTTGCTCCTCCCCTGCCTTCCCCGCCACCCTAAGGCTTCAGGTCTCCGGTACCGTCTCGTCCTCAGGGACCCGCTGCCGCTCGGCCACCATGCGGCGAAAGAGGAAACTGATGATCAGCTCGCGGTCGCGCTCGCTGATCTGCTCAAAAGAGACACCCACGGCGAAGCGCGGTGGCCCTTCTCTCTCATACGGCACAAGCCGGCGTACCCTACCCACGGCGGCAATCACTTCCTGCCCCTGCCGCACCGGGATCTCGAACTGCAGCAGGAGCAGGGTCCCGGGCATAAGAGGCTCTTTCGTGAGCATTTGCAGCCCCCCGCCGCCAAGGTCGATGCTCACCGCCTCACGCCGCGGCCGGTACAAGTGCAGCTCCTTGAGGTCGGCCGTGCTCACCGGTTCATAGCGCACTTCCAGCGCCACCCGCCAGCGGACGTATTCCCGCAGTTGTTCGCGCCTCACCTCTTTTGGCTTGGCCAGCCGATAGAGAGGGATGCGGTCCCAGTCGCGACCCAACACTTCCGTGGTGAAAACGTAGCGGCCGTCGCCGGCGACGATGTGCACCTCTACCTGCTCTCCCTGGTGAAGTGGGACCTCAATGCCTCTGACCATCGGCAACTGGACGGCAAAGTATTCGTCACCCACTTTCTGAATGAGTGTGCGGTAGACCGTCCTTTCGCCCGGACGTCGCAGCTCCAGGCGCCGGTTGACCGTCAGCAGCTCCGTGCCCTTGGCCAAAGCCCCACCTCCGCCTCTATCCCAGGAGGTGCAACAGCCGCGCCAGAAAACCGCCCCTGCCGGCCGCAGGTGTCAAGGCTTCTTCCCCCAACAAACGCTGAGCAATGAAACGCAATTGCTCGGCCGCGCGCGACCGGGGGTAGCTCAAAAGAAGCGGCCGCTGCTGGAGCACCGCGCTGCTTACCGCAGCGTCCTCAGGGATAAAACCGAGGAAACGAAGCTCGATACCCAGAAAGCGCTGCACGACCACTTGCAGGCGCCGAAGCGTTTGCCGCGCCTCGCTCGGTCCGGACACCCGGTTCACCAGCAGGTAAACCCAGCGGTGCATCTTGCCCTGGGCAAGCACCTTGATCAAGGCATAGGCATCGGCCAAAGCGGTCGGCTCGGGGGTGAGAACAACGATAACCTCGTCGGCGGCCAGCAGGAAGCTCATCACCGCCTGCCCGATGCCGGCACCGGTATCGATGATCAAGAATTCCATTTCCTGCACGGCGAGGCGCAGGCTTTCCACCAGGCGCTGCCGCTGAGCGGCGCTCAGGTTCGCCAGCGCGGCAATCCCCGAGCCGCCGGGGATGACGTGCAGATTAGCCGGCCCCTTAAGCACGATTTCCTCCAGTGTACGCTGCCCTGCCAGAACGTCGTAAAGCGTATAGTGGGGGCTGAGGCCAAGCATCACATCGACGTTGGCCAGTCCCAGGTCGCCGTCCAGCACGGCCACCCGGCGGCCGCGCTCGCTCAGAGCGAGCCCGAGGTTGAGAGCAACACTGGTCTTGCCCACTCCACCCTTCCCGCTGCCCACGGCCAGGGTACGCAGCGGGAAGGAACGTCTTGCTACCAGTTCCCTGAGGCGTGCTGCTTGGTCGTCCATGCCTCTCCCGCTCCCAGAATGAGCCGGGCCAGCCTCTCCGGCCCGACCTTTTCGATATCGTCGGGCACGTTTTGTCCGTTGGTAATATAGGCCACGGGTATGCCGGTAGCTGCCACCACGTTGATGATATTGCCCAGATACTGCGTCTCGTCGACCTTGGTGAAGATCAGCCTCGCGGGGTTAAGCTGACGATAGCGGGCGACGATGCTATCCAGGTCGCGGCTTTTCGTGGTGCAACTGAGAACGAGGTAATGATCGGCGTCCAGGGATTCCAAGAAAGCGCGCAACTCGGCGAGACGCAGCTCGTTCTGCGGTGAGCGGCCCACCGTATCGATCAGGATCACGTCCTTGTCCCGATAACCCTCGACCTTTTCCCGCAACTCCTGGGGGCTCCAGGCCACCGCAAGTGGCAGACCGAGAATCTCGCCATAGGTCTGCAGTTGTTCTACCGCCCCGATGCGATAGGTATCGATGGTAATTAAGCCCACTTTCTTTCTCTCCAGCAGGCTGAAACGGGCGGCCAGCTTCGCCAGGGTGGTGGTCTTGCCCACCCCGGTGGGACCGATGAAGGCCATGACCCGGCCGGGCGGCTTACCGGGCCAGGCGGCAGCAAGGATGTCGGCCAGGCGGGCCACCAACTCTTCGCGCACGGCTTCCGGGTTCGGCGCGCGCGGGTCGCTTTCCCTCAGGTCCCCTGCCAGCCCTTCCAGCAGGCGGTCGGTGAGGTCCGCCTTTATCTCCAGTTGCAAAAGCAGTTCTCGCCAGCGAAGGAGCCTCTCTTCTACCTGGTCCTTTCTGATCCCGAGGTGGCCACTCACCTCCTCCAAGAGCCCCTTGATTTCCTCCACTTGCCGCCGCAAGTCGGCTTGCGTCTCAGACGCCGGCAGACTGTCGAGCGCGGCCGTAACCTCGAGCTGGGGCGGGGCGAGCCAACCGCGCCAACCCCTCGAGCGTACCCGGCGCGTGCTGATGATGACCGCGTCGGGACCCAGATCGCGGCGGATGTAAGCCAGGGCCTCCGCCATATTCCTGGCCAAGTACCGTTTCACCTTCAATCCGGCACCACCGTCCCTACGGCCTCGATTTGCAGGTCGGGTAAAAGCTCATTAAAGGAAAGCACCGCGACCCCGGGCAAAAAACGCTCCGTCAGGCGGCGGAAGGGCAGGCGGATGCGCGAGGAAACGAGCACCACCGGTGTAAGGTTCCGGCGCACCATCTCTTCCACCAGATTGCCCAGGCGCTCGAACAGCCGCTTGCTCACGTCCGTGGGGAGGAGGGGGTAGCTTCCCTGGGGCGTGGGCTGAATACTTTCGGCCACCGTTTCTTCTACTTTGGGGTGGAGGGTGATAACCGTAAGCTTTCCTTCCGGCGCGTAGAGGCGGGTCAGGGTACGCCGCAAGGCCTGGCGGGCCACCTCGGTGAGGTAGTCCGGATCACGGTTTCGCGGCGCGTGATCGGCCAGTGCCTCCAGGATAGAGACCAGATCCCGCACCGGTACTTGTTCCCGCAAGAGCTGCTGCAGCACCTTTTGCACCTCGCCCAGGGTCATGAGGCCCGGGACCAGCTCCTCGACCAGTGCCGCGTTGCTTTCTTTGACCATGTCCAGCAGTTCGCGCACTTCCTGGCGCCCCAGCAATTCGTGGGCGTGCCGCTTGATGAACTCGTTCAAATGCGTAATGAGTACCGTACCAACGTCGACGACCGTATAGCCGGCCATCTCCGCCCTCAGGCGCTCGCTCTCGCCAATCCACCATGCCGGCAGACCAAAGGTAGGTTCGCGCGTCGCGATACCTTGAATTTCGCCCTGCACCCCCAGGGGTGCCATTGCCAGGTAATGGCCGGGCATCAGCTCCCCTCGCGCCGCCTCGACGCCACGCAGCTTGAAGACGTACGCATTGGGCGGCAACCGCAGGTTATCGCGCACGCGGATGGGCCGCACGTAAATCCCCAGTTCGCTGGCGCACTGCCGCCGCACGGCGGCCAAGCGATCGAGCAGATCGCCCCCCTGCGCCTCCTCGGCCAGGCCGATCAGGTTGTAGCCGATCTCGATTTCCAGCGGCTCCACCTGGAAGAGAGGCAGGACATTCTCGGGCTCTCGCTTGCGCACCACGAGCTGCTCGGCGCGCCCTCTTTCCTTTCCCTGCCGCTCCTCCCTGGCCAGGGTGTAGGCCCCGTAAGCGGTGGCGCCGGCCATAAGGAAGAAGGGCAGGGCCGGCAGGGCCGGGATGAAACCAAGGAGCGCCAGCATCACCGCCGCCAGCCCCAGCACCTGCGGGAAGGCGGCCACCTGTTTGGACAGCTCCGCTCCGAGGTTTGCGCTTGCCCCGGCGCGCGTGACCAGAATGCCGGTGGCGGTGGCAATGAGCAGGGCGGGGATCTGGCTCACCAGCCCGTCGCCTACGGTGAGAACGGTATAGCGGTCGATCGCCTCCTGCAGGGTAAAGCCGAGCTGCCACATGCCGATGGCCAGGCCGCCGACGATGTTGATCACCGTAATCACCAGCCCGGCTATGGCATCGCCACGGACGAATTTGCTTGCCCCATCCATCGCGCCGTAAAAGTCGGCTTCCCGCTGCAACTCGCGCCGTCTCGCCCGCGCCTCATCTTCGGTAATCAGACCGGTATTGAGGTCGGCGTCGATGCTCATCTGCTTGCCGGGCAAGGCATCGAGCGTGAAGCGGGCGGCGACCTCGGCGACCCGGCCCGCCCCGTTGGTGATAACCACGAATTGGATGATGGTGATGATGGCAAAGATTACTAACCCGACGATGTAGTTACCGCCTACAACGAAGCTGCCGAAGGCTTCGATGATTCTGCCCGCACTGGCCTGACTGAGGATGAGGCGGGTGGAGGAAATGTTCAGCGCCAGGCGAAAGAGCGTGGCCACTAAAAGCAGTGAAGGAAAGACGGAAAACTGCAGGGGGTGCGTGGTAAACATGGTGGTCAGGAGGACGAGCAGGGCAAAGGTAAGGCTGAAGGCCAGCAAGACGTCGAGCAGGCCCGGGGGGATGGGGAGGACGATCAGCATGACAATGGCCACCACCAGCCCGGCGACGAGCACGTCCTTGTAGGCCGTGATTTGCCTGGCCAGAGAAGTTCCGGTAAGGTTGGCCACCTTTCTCCCCTCCTCTTGTGAAATGCCATTTGCCCCTGTTTCGAGCTCCGTCGGGCCCGCGGCGCGCGTGCGTCCTCCTTAGCGCCGCGGCCGCTTCTGCGCGTCACGGCCTTCGGTGAGCATGCGCCCTCGCTTCCGCATAAGTCCGGATCGCCGCGCCGCTCAGGACCGCCCGTGACCATTTGCTGCCTTATTGTGGGGCCGCGTCAGGCCCACGGTACCGCCCCCTCCCGGCCGCGGCCCGTGCACGATAAAGCATGGCCAGGATTTCCGCCACGGCATGGTAGAGCTCGCGCGGAATCTCTTGTCCCACCTCCACCGTGCGATAGAGTGTTTGTGCCAGCGGCGCCCGGGCTACCACAGGTACCCCGTGCCGGCGCGCCAGGGCAACGATCCGCTCCGCCAGCCAGTTCATACCTTTTGCCACCACCACCGGCGCCGCCATTTCCTTTTCTTCATAGCGCAGGGCCACCGCCAAATGGGTGGGGTTGGTAATCACTACCGTCGCTTCGGGTATCCGGCGCATCATCCTCTGCCGCGCCAACTGGCGTTGCCGCTGCCGCAGCCTTGCCCTCACCTGAGGGTCGCCCTCGGTTTGCCGCAGTTCTTCCTTCAGCTCAAACCGGGTCATCCGTAGTTGGCGCAGGAACTCCCGCCGTTGAAACGCATAATCGAACACCGCGAGACCCAGGTAAACCAGCACCACCGCCAGGCCGATACGCAGGAGAAGTCCGCTGGTGGCCAGATAGGCTTGCCACCCGCCAGCGTAGGCGGCCAGCAGCAGGCGGGGCAGCTCCCGTCGCACCAGCAGGTAGACCAGGACACCAGTAAGGACGACCTTCAGCACCGCCTTGGCCAGCTCCACCAGGGCACGCCGCGAAAAGAGACGTTGCAGGCCCCGCACCGGGTTGATGTTTTCCAGCCGCGGCTTGAGCGGCTCAAAGGAGAGCACCCAGCCTACCTGGGCGAAATTGGCCACAAGGCCCGCGGCCAGGGCCACCGCCACCAGGGGGAGCATGCTTTCCGCCAAAAGGGCGGCCTTGTCCCGAAAAAACGTCAGCAGCCACGGCACCGTAAGGTCGGCCGTACTCTGCCGGCGCCAGATAATCTGCACCATCGCGCCCAGGCGCTCGAGAAACTCCTGGTGCTTCCCCCAGAGCACCAGCACCGCCGCGAGCAGGACCGCGCCGGCGCTCAAATCGGCGCTGCGCGGCGCCTGGCCGCGTTTGCGCACCTCCTCCCGCCGGTGTGGCGTGGGCTCCTCGGTTTTCTCCTCGGCGAAAAGCTGTAGATCAAACACCCAGTCGGGCATAGCCGTATCCACCTATCGTCCCACGAAATGCCGGGTAAGCAAGGCCAGATCGTGCTCCATCAAACCGAACACCTGGCCGAAAGCTCCGGCCAGAATGGGAAGGACCAGGATTAAGAGCCCCAGGGCCAAACCGGTTTTAAGCGGAAAACCCATCATAAAGACGTTAAGTTGGGGTACCGTACGTGCGATTAACGCCAGGGCGATGTCGCTCACCACCAAGACGGCAACCACCGGCGCGGCCAAACGGAAGGCGAGAGCGAACATCCCGGCAAAAAGCCGGACCATTTCCCCGGCCAACGCCCCCCGCCAGACGGCCTCTCCCGGCGGGATGATTGCAAAGCTGTCGGCCAGGGCGCGCAACAAACCGTGATGCCCGTCCGCCTGAAGCAACAAAAGCAAGCCCATCAAGTAAAAGAACTCGCCCAGCAACGTGATGCCGGCTGCGGCTTCCGGGTCCAGCAGGTCGGCCATGGCCAGGCCCGTTTGCAAATCCACCAGTTGCCCCGCCACCCGCATTGCCTGGAAGACGAGGGTGGCGGCATACCCCAGCGCCAGCCCTACTAGAACCTCATTTAAGACGCCCAAGGTGAAAGTACCCAATTCGGCCGGGGGTGCTCCCACCTCCACCACCGGCGCGAGCAACACCGCGAGCATCAAGCCACTTCCCGCTTTCACCAGCGGCGGCACATGCCGCAAGGCGAAGAGAGGGCCGACC
>JACIYD010000569.1 GCA_014360105.1 Clostridia bacterium | reverse complement strand
TTAACCTCACCAATCTCGTACTCTTTGTTGCCGTTGCGCCCTTTTTGCGCCGATGTGGCTTGCTTCCACCGCTGAATGCTCTCGGCTTATTTCTATTTATCCTAGCGGGTGTCCTAACGACCTTCGCCGGCCGGTATTTTCACTATGCCGCCATTCGCCTGATCGGCCCTTCGCGCGCTACGGCCATTCGGGTCAGCTCGCCGGTGGTCACCGCCACCCTGGCTTTTGTGTTTCTTGGAGAAAGATTATCCATGGCACAGTACCTTGGTGCCGCAGCGGTTCTGGCAGGCGTGGCGTTGTTGGCCCGGGAAGCTAGCAAGCGGGAATGCCTGGAGGTGAGTGCGTTCCGGGAAGGGGAGCAGGGAGATGCCTCCGGCCCAACTAAAGCGAGAAGGAGCCGCTATCTCGGGAGTTTATTTGCCATCGCCTCGGCAGCGGCTTTTGGTAGCGGCCACTTTGTGCGTAAGGTGGCCCTCTTTAGCGTGCCCTCGCCCTGGTGGGGAATGCTGATCGGTAGCGTTGTCGCGTGGCTGTGCGTTCTGCTTCTGGGCGGGCTACGGGGCGAAATCGGGCCATATTTCCGCCATAATCTTAACCTGCATCACGTCCCGTATTTCTTTGTGCTCGCCGGGTTGTTGAACGGCTTTGGCCAAATGTTCAGTTTCTTATCCATCTATTTCCTGGCCGTATCGCTGGCGTCGGTAGCCTTTGCGGTCGAACCTCTGGTGACGGCAGTCATTAGCCGCCTGGCCCTGGGACAGGAGGAACCCATGGGCTGGCAGATGGTCTTTGCCTGTTTGGTTACTGTTGCCGGGCTGGTTCTTGCGCTTATCTAAATGGTGTGCCCTTTCTCGAGACCTGTTGTACTCGCCCATTACCCCTCGGCCTTACCCTAATGTGGCTATCTCTTCCGGCAAGACCACCGTCAGCCCGGCCGGGCCGTTTCTTTATGCCACTGCTCACCACGGGGGATACTTTTGTCGATTTTGCCAGCCACGGCCCTAAAAACGTTCTCGATAGCGGTATAGTAGTCGTGGAGGATTGAACCTACGATCCGGACAACCGCTTCATCTTCCAGGCTGAAACCCCCGATCCGGTCGGTGCGAATTCCGG
>JACIYD010000568.1 GCA_014360105.1 Clostridia bacterium | reverse complement strand
GAAGCGGCGGAGCAGGGAAAGGTGCTGGGCGCCATCTGCCTTGCCCCCGTAACCCTGGCCAACGCGGGGGTGCTTGCGGGAAGGAAGGCCACCGTGTTTTCGCCGGAGGCGAAGAGGCTTGAAGCCGCCGGAGCGAAGTACACCGGTGCGGGTGTAGAAATTGACGGCCGGATCGTCACCGCCAGCGGTCCGGAAAACGCGAAAGACTTTGGGGAGGCCATTGCCGCGCTGCTGGCCGAGTAGCGGCACCGGGCCGGGCTAAAGAGGTCATACCTGGTGCTGTCCGTTAGGGCGGCCAGGGAACTTCTGGAGTTTCTTCTGCAAGGCGGCACAGTTTCCCCTTTAAGCGCGTTGGCGGAAAGAGCAACCCTTAGTGGTTTCGGCGCGAATTCGCAACGTTCTGTGGGCAGGATCAAGGTCGCCAGACTGCACGAGGCATAGCTCCTCGCGACGGAGAGCGGCGTCATAGGCTATTCCTATCATGCAACGGTTTACGTATATTCTCTTTCCGGGCTTCGGCCAAGAAGGCCACCCACTGCTCGTCACTTGGTATCCACGGCAATTTCTTAAAACGAAGAATCAGTTCACGCTCGCGCTTACCACCAAAATTCTTGCCAGGTGTGTAGCGTCCCCGGCCAACAGAATTAAGGTCTCGAACCCCTTCTTCAAGCAGATAGTCGAAAAACAGGCGGACGGCAGTCAAACGTTGTTGCAGAGTGGCATTGGAAAGACCTGCCCCCGAGTCCAGGGACAAGGTGAAGCTCTCCGACGAGAACCTGGTGGAGATCCGTCAGTTCAGGCCCAACGAGGTGGTGCGCGTGGAGATCACGCCCGCCCAGATCGCCCCGGGCGACCTGGCCACGGGAAGCGCGGGGAGGGCCGGACCCGGCACGGGGGACAGCTGGCGGGCAGGAGTTGGCTGGGTTGGAGGAGGAGGAAGGTTACCCGGCAGGGGCCGGGGCTCCTGGCCCGGTGGTAGCGGCGCCGCTTGGTCCCGGGCGAGGAGAAGAGAAGGACCCGGCCGCACCGGCGCCGGGGAGGGCCAACCAACGGGCCCGGCGGGGATGCCCCTTGCCGGGCCTCATCCTTTTGTTGGGCGCCCCTCCCCAGGGGCCCGGCGCGG
>JACIYD010000567.1 GCA_014360105.1 Clostridia bacterium | reverse complement strand
CGGCTGTTGGCGGAGTACGCCCTCGACGTGGAGGAAGCGCTGGAGCGAGTCTCTTGCGCCGGAAGGGGTCTTCTGTGAGGTGCCGGCTGCGCTGTGCCGAGAAAAAACCCCCCCCTTTGCCTGATCCGCGCTGGCGGGGGAAGGAAGGTGCGATCCTCTGCCGTGGCCGTGGCCCCGGTCCGCGCAATGCGCTTGACCGGACATCGGTGAAGGCGTGCGGCGATCCGCAAAGCGCCAGGGATGTAACTATCCAGGCTGGCGCGCCAAGGCAGCAAGCAGGCCGGTACTGCGTTACGGAAAGCGAGGTGTTTGGCTTGAAGGGCGGCTGCCGGTTTGGCCTGGGCGGCCCCTTTGGCTTCGGGTTCTCGTTCGGCACCCCGTTCGGCTGGTGCGAAGGCATGAGCGTCGAAGAAGAGTTGGAGATGCTCAAGGAGTACCGCCGCTGGCTGGAAGGGGAGCTGGAGCGGGTCAACGAGCGGATCAGGCGGCTTGGCGGCGAAGGGTGAGCACCGGGGAGTGGGTATGTCGGGCACGGCAATAAGGATACTCGTAATTTCCGATACCCACTTCAGGCGTCCCGGAGAGCGGCTGCCGCGCGAGGTCGAGGAGGCGGCGGCAACCGCGGACCTCATCGTCCATTGCGGCGACCTCGAGGCGCTTTCCGCTTACGAATACCTCGGGCAGCTCGGTCAGCTAGTGGCCGTTCGGGGCAATATGGACGAGTCGGCGCTTGAAGAGTTTCTTCCCGAGACGGTCACCTTCGAGGCGGCTGGCCGGAAGATCGGCGCGGTCCACGGCCGGGGCGCGCCCAGGGGGCTGGCCGAGCGGGCGGCGGGCATGTTTTCCGGCGTCGAAGCGGTGCTGTTTGGCCACTCGCATCGACCCTACCGGGAAATAAAGGACGGCGTTCTCCTCTTCAAGCCCGGCAGCCTCACGGACCGTGTGTGTGCGCCGTACACCGCTTACGGAATCGTGGAGGTCGCCGCGCAAGGGATACAGGCGCGCATCGTCAGGGTCTAGCGCGGGGTGGAAGGGAAGAAGGCTGGTTCGGGTTGCTTTTCTGGCTGGCGAAAGGCCTGCGCGGCGCACGTGGCGGCAGTGTCCTGGGCAAGGGTTGGTTGTAA
>JACIYD010000566.1 GCA_014360105.1 Clostridia bacterium | reverse complement strand
AGCGAAAGGGCAAGGGCGAAGAGAACCGATGCCAGGCACAGGGCGTCGCGGGGCCGGAGCACTTCCCGCCGGAAGCAGCTCCGGGGCCCGCTCCCCAGGGCCCGGGCCTGCATGGCCTCGGCGGTCTGGAGGGCGCCCTCCAGGGAGGAAACCAGAAGGACATCCAGCAGCCACGCCTGCTTTTGCAGCCTTTGCCCGAGGCTCCCGGCCCCCAGGTCCACCCCCCGGACCTGAAGGGCCTCCCGGGCGCGCACCAGGTCCCGGACCGCATTGGGCAGCGAGCGCGTGGCCAGGGCCGCCACCAGAGCGGACCGGTAGGCAAACCGCGAAAAAAAGGCCAGGAGCCTGTCGGGATGCAGGGTGGCGCCGGCGAGGCAAAAGGCGGTCAAGACTGCTACCAGCCTTAGCCCCATGGCGGCGCCGTAGGCGATGGGTTCCAGGCAGAGCTTTAACGGGCCGGCCCGAAGGATTACGGTGGCCCCGGCCTGAGACGCGAAGGCGTTAATGACCAGCATTAACACCGCCGTCCAGACTCCCAGCTTGAGATAAAAGGTCCACTTCGCGAGCGCCCCGGCGGCGGCCACTCCCAGCGCCCCGGCCAGCAGCACCACCAGGAGATAGAGAGGGTGAGAGAAAAGCAGAGCCAGGACCAGAAGCACCCCGCAGTACCCCAGCAGGGCAGCCGTATGCAGGTGCTGCAGCAGCACGCCTTTGGGCTCGTAGAACAGGCGGTCGAGCAAGGCCGGGTTTCTCCTTCAGCGTGGGGTTATCAGGACTTCTCCCCGCGAGGCCTCCCAGTCCGCCCGGTATCCCAGGGCCTCGGCCACGTAGCGCGCGGGGAGATAGGTGCGCCCGCTCCGCACCAGCGGCGCGACGTCCATGCTGCGGGCGCGGTCGTTGACGTAAATGACCGGGCTGCCCACGCTCAGGGTAACGGTAGTGTCTCCCTTGCGCAGGGTCACCTTCCCGGCGGCGGGCTCATAGACAATGCCGGCCTCCGGCACTCCTAGGGCCAGCCCCAGATAGCGCACCGGGACGAAGGTGCGGCCGTTCTGGACGAAGGGGGTGGCGTCGATATCGTACCGTTCTTCGCGGCCGTTCTGCCTTACGGAATAGTAGTTTCTGCCCACCCA
>JACIYD010000565.1 GCA_014360105.1 Clostridia bacterium | reverse complement strand
TGCGCGTTGCAGGCTGTGGCCATGTTGCACGATGAAGTAGCGGTTTCTCGGCGGCCAAAGAGAAGACGGGTGGCACCGGTGGCGCTGGTGCTGCTGGCGGTGGTCTTGACCCTCAGGCCCGGGCGGTGGCTGCCGGGGGCGGCCCGGTGGCTGGCTGTCGGAGATACGGTCCTCGCGCCGGCCGACGTAATCATCGTCCTCTCCGGCGAGCGGGGCGAGAGGGTGGAGACGGCGGTAGAGCTTTACCGGCAGGGGCTGGCGCCGCGGCTGCTCCTGACCGGCGGGCCGGTGGAATGGAACGTGCCCGCCGCGGACATCATGGCCTGGCAGGCGAAAAGCCTCGGCGTCCCGGAGGAGAATATGGTCCTGGAGCGGCGGGCGAGCAGCACTTACGAGAATGCGGTTTACAGCCTGGCCATCTTGAAGGAGAGGGGCTGGCGTTCGGCCATTGTGGTGACGTCGCCTTATCACCTGCGACGAACGAGGTTCATTTTCGAGCGAGTCTCTGCGGAGGAGAACATCCGTCTGAGTTTTTACGGCGCGGAGGGCCGTGGCTTGTCCCGGAGAGATGGTGGCGCCAGGATCAGGGCCTGGAGGCTGTGGGGATGAAGTACCTCAAGTTGGCCACCTACTACCTGCGCTACGGACCCCTGGCCCGCCCCTAGGCATGGATGCGGCAAGAGTAAGGGAGGTGGACGAAGCGCCGTCACCACGGCGCGCAGGCCGTTGTCCGAAAGGCGTCGGCGCCTTGTCGGAGCATTCGGCCGGTGTTATACTCAGGGTAAGATAAGAATTGGGGCTCAAGAAGTGGAGGAACACCCATGGAAAGGGTAGAGCTGAGGGGAATACCGCGAGAAGAGTATCCCGTTGTTTTAAGGCTCCTAAAGAGCGCGATCGATGCTCGGACCTCTAAATTAAGTGAAGAACTTAGTGTGGCGGCAAGGGAAATCGAAAGATTCGAGAGCAAGTACCGCATGACCTACGCCGACTTCCGGGAGGCCTATCTTGCAGAACACGACGGCAACGAAGAGCATGAAGACGCCATCGAATGGCGTTACTGGCAGGAAGTCTATCAAAGAACCCGTGCCTTACTGGAGGCCTACCAGCGGGTTCAGATAGAGGTCAAAAGTGAAG
>JACIYD010000564.1 GCA_014360105.1 Clostridia bacterium | reverse complement strand
GGGGTGGGTCAAAAACAGATCGGCCGAAATGGCTCACTTTCACGTCGGCCTTGACAATTTTTTGAAACGCATTGAGAAAGTTAGGCAAAATACTATGGATATAAGTTTGCAGCCTACCTACGAGGGATTGAAACGAAGAAAAGGCAAAGAGTGCCGAAAAGGATTAAGAAGGTTTGCAGCCTACCTACGAGGGATTGAAACGCCTTCAAGCACGCCGTGACCGGTATGTCGACCATGGTTTGCAGCCTACCTACGAGGGATTGAAGCACCGGGTGGTCGGCGACCTGCCGCTACCGCCCGCTGGTTTGCAGCCTATCTACGAAGGATTGAAATGGTAGTGGAGCCCTCCGTAAGAGTAACCGTTCGGTCATTACGGACCCGGGGGGCCTGCCCAGTTTGCAGTTGCCATCCGGACCTACACTACCATATTTTTATTTAGGAACCAAGGACGGTACCCGGATGACGTTGCATCAGACCGACGCCGCTGTTCCGTTGACCGGGCTGGCTTCTGGCGGTACAATGGAGGCAAGAAGTAATGCCAATCATATGCGAGTTTTGGAGCCTCAAGATCTATATGTACTACCAGGAGCATCTACCGCCGCATCTTCATGTACGTGGGCCTGAAGTACATGCGATCTTCTTGATCCCGGACGGTAAACTATTGGCAGGAAGGCTGCCATCGGGGATTACCCCTCCGATTGCAGCGTGGGTGCGGGACAACGGGTAGGTACTAATGGAAAACTGGCGGCGGGCGAACCGCAAGGAGCCCTTGTTAAGAGTGCCCGCCCCGAAGCGAGGTATGTGAAATGCGATTTAGCGAAGGTGTCAAGAGCGTTCTTCACGAGGTTCGCAGCGTGTACCCCGTAACTCCCTGCTACCTAATCCTGGAATTCGAGACTGGGGAGTACCGGGTAATAGATCTTCGGCCTTTCCTGGAGGGGCCTGTATTTGAGCCTCTCAAAGACCCCAGCTTCTTCCGACAGGTCAAGGCGGATCCGGATGCAGGTACCGTGGTGTGGCCTAACGGCGCCGACCTGTGCCCGGACGTGCTCTACGCGAAGAGCGTTCCCCTGAAGCTGCCGGAAGAACTGGGTGCGTAAGCCAGGAGACCTGTCAGGTTCAAGGATCTTGAGGGGAGGAGAAGAGCG
>JACIYD010000563.1 GCA_014360105.1 Clostridia bacterium | reverse complement strand
CCGCCCGGTGCGGTGCGGTCGGCATAGGGGGGATGGGCCCCAAAAGGACCCATCCCCGGTGCCGGTCCCCTGCTTCTCCCCTAGGACGGCGGCAGGAACGGGGCGACCGGCGCCTGGCCTTCGTGCCCCCGCAGATACTGCACGTACTTGCCCACGTAAAGGTTGAAGCCGGTCAGCGGCAGGCCGCGGGCGGCGTCCACCCAGCGGGCGCGGGTGGCGTCGTCCTCGGCGTGCCAGGCTTCTACCGCCTGGTTGAAGTAAGTGCGCGCGGTCACCTGGGCCTGGGTGCGCGGATTGGCGGGCACCACGTACTGGCGGGCATAGTTAATGCCCTTCCATTTGGCGTAAACGATGGTGTCGCCGAAGGCCCCGCTCGCGTCCATGGACATCAGGGGCGCGGTTACCTTGGCCATCCTTCTCACCTCCTTCCCGGGCACCATGATAGCGGCGAACGAGGTGCCGGCGCCAATTGTGCTTGGCGTCCGGGCCCGGCCTTCGCTGCGGCGCCCGGCGTCCAAGACGGCGCTTACCGCGCCCCGGCAGGGGTTTTGCCCCCAAGGCACCGGCGGTCTCGCCCCCGAGCCAAGACCACGGGCCCATTTTTACGCCGGATTTTTTCGCCGGTATGTTATAATGGTAGGGGGTGGGAAACATGCCCGAGGAAGCCAGGAAGGAAGCAGCCGTCGCTCAGGATGAAGCAGGTGGTACCGGCGGTTTTCACCTTATTCCCTACCTGTTGCAGCGCCTGGATCATCTGGAACTGCACCTGCGCCAGGAGATCAAGCAAGTGGATGCCGCCCTGCGCCACGAGATAAACGCCCTGCGCCAGGAAATGCAGCAGGGAGATGCTGCCCTGCGCCAAGAGATAAGCGGCCTGCGCCAGGAAATGCAGCAGGGAGACGCCGCTTTGCGGCAGGAGATAGGTAACCTGCGTCTGTGGATGATCGGTACCCTGGTCACGGTGATCGTCACCTTTGTCACGGTCCTCTTGCGAGGCTTCTGACCCTGAGCCCGCCCCTGGTCTACCACGGCTTTGCCGCCGACTCACCGGACGAACACCGCCTGCCCCACAACGACCCGAGCATCCTGTACGCGTGGGAGATGCAGAAAGCAACCGCCGCTTTGAAGCCATGGACCGCAGGTTTGAGGCAACCAATGGCGGAAATCTGA
>JACIYD010000562.1 GCA_014360105.1 Clostridia bacterium | reverse complement strand
GGACGTCCGGGGGCAGGGCATTCCACTTGTCGCGGTTCATCACCATGAAGAATACCTGGTTATAAAGGAAAGGCGTTTTTGTCACATAGTCCGTGACCTCGCCCAGGCGGAAGCCTTTCAGCACCTCGACCGGAGCAAGACAACCTTTGATTACACCCCTTGACTGTGCTTCATACATTTCAGACATCGGCATGGCCACGGGTGCCGCTCCCAACAACTCCAGCGCTTTGACCCGGGGACCGGCCGTTACTCCCACCTCCACGCCCTTAAGGTCGGCCAGCTTACGTACCGGAACTTTCATTAAGAGATCGCCCGGACCGCTGGCCCAGACCAGGAGATGTTTCGTCTCTTCCAATTCCTTCGGTTTTAACTGGGTGATAATCTCCTGGGCCACTTTGCTGGCCACCTTGGAATTGTTGTAGCTTAGACCGGGCTGCATCAGCGCTTCCATTACCGGGAAGCGCCCGGCCGTATAAGCGTAGCAGGACAGGCCGATATCGGTTACTCCTTTGACCACCCCGTCGTAAATGGCCGCTGCCTTGAGCAAGGTTTCGCCGGGATAGCTTACCACTTTCACCCGCCCGCCGCTCGCCTGGGCGACTTCCTGCGCCCACTTTTGCACGAATTCCGTCTCGACCCAGTGTGAACTCGGCCAGAAATGAGCCAGCTTCAGTTCTACGGCCTGGGGCGCTTCCGTCTTCTGCGCTTCTGTGCCCGTCCCGGGGCCGGACCGGCCGCAGCCTGCTGCCAAGAGCACCGTGCCGCAGAACAGTACCAGGAGGATGGTCAACGTCAACACCTTGAGGCCAACGCCGCTCCCGCGCTCCGTTCCCCCGACCCTTGCTCCCCTACGCCGAGCTACGAACAACGCCAGCACCCCTTTCCTATGCATGATATCCCTGAACCCGTGCTCTCCTACGTTTCTCTTACCGGGGCATACCTCGCGCCTCCTTTCCTTCATCCCTTGCTCTGCCAAACTTCCAGGATGAAACGCAGAATGTTAATGTATCCCACGATAAGCCTAATTCATGGTTATTAGGAGATTGGTTGCGGATTGAGGCGTACGTCACCCGCTACTCGGTATGGCGCAAATCCTTAAAACGCTTGGCCTTGGTCTCGTAGCGCGGGAGGCTGCCGTAGGGGCAGATTTCCAGGCGGAAATGGAGGTTCGTTTTCAGC
>JACIYD010000561.1 GCA_014360105.1 Clostridia bacterium | reverse complement strand
GGTCATTGCCGGGGGCAGGGCCGACCTCCTTATTCTCGACGAGATAAACAACGCCGTCCACCTTGGTATCCTAGGGGTGGCGGAGGTTCTCGAGGTTCTTAGGTCCAGGCCGCATACGATGGAAGTCGTTCTTACGGGCCGCGGGGCCCCGGCGGAAATCATAGCCTACGCCGACCTGGTCACAGAAATGCGGGAGATAAAGCACCCTTACCATTCGGGCATAGGTGCCAGACGGGGTATCGAGTATTGATGCGAAGAAAAACAGTGGCAGGTGTCGGATATTGGACAAGTCCTTGCGGTTGCGCGTACGCTTAGATTATCGGAGTCCGGCACGTGGCCGTTTCTTCCTAGGTGGTCGAAACAGCCAGGAGGCAGCCGAGGAGTTGCGTGAGCAAAAGATCAACCTCCTCCGCAATCTCCCCATCCAGGGCGTGGAAATTGAAGATATCAATACGGAGCTGGCGACCTATGTCCTCTACGACGAAGCGCGGGGCGCGGAGGTGGCTTATGCGCCGGTGGTACTCACCGTCCGCGCCGAGGACCCGGAAGACCTGTTGCGTTTCGTTTTCTGGGAGGAATTCCGCAAAATCGAGGTACTCGAGCCAGCCGAACTGGTTTTTAGCAAGCAACAACTAGAACGTTTCCTGTTCAAGGTCGGCGAGAACGTGCGCGAGGTACGGGCCGTGCTCGAGCGAAGGCTGGCCGGACGTTGACGTGGCACAGGAGAGGAAAGAACAAGGGTGGGAACGGTCCAAGTAGAAGAACTGGTGGCCCGGGTAGAGGACCTCCCGGTCTTACCCGTGATTGTGGGCCAGGTGATGCGGCTGACCGAGGATCCGGACAGCACGGCTGCCGACCTGAACGGCGTGATCGGCCAGGACCAGGCGCTGACGGCAAAGATTTTGCGCCTGGCTAATTCCGCGTACTACGGTTTCCCGCGGCGCATCGGCACAATTACCGAGGCGGTTATTCTCCTTGGCTTTAATACCATTCGCAACCTGGTGCTGACTGCCTCGGTAAGCCAAGTTTTGCAGCGCGAAGCGCCCGGTTACGGGTTGGCCAAGGGAGAATTGTGGCGGCATGCGCTGACCAGTGCCATGGCGGCCAGGCTCTTGGCACGCAAGGTACGCTACCGCGGTGCCGAAGAAGCCTTTGTGGCGGGCTTGCTACATGACATCG
>JACIYD010000560.1 GCA_014360105.1 Clostridia bacterium | reverse complement strand
AATCCTGGGTCCTTCGGGCTACCGGGCGTACGAAGGGACCAATACGGGTGGGGCGAACGGGATATACTGGTTGGAACTAATCGAGCGGCTAACAGACGGCCTGGTGCGGGTGCGCAACCTGGAAACCGGGGGCAAGCGGGTAGTCGACCGGAGCACGACGGTTCTTGAGGCCGATCTGCTGTATCCTCTGCTGCGAGGACGGGATGTAGGGAAGTGGCGGGCGACACCTTCGGCCCTCATCCTGATGGCGCAGGACCCGTTGAGACGGTGTGGTTTCGCAGAAGAAGAGATGGTCCGCCGCTACCCCAGGACGTACGCTTATCTAAAGCGGTACGAGGCAACGCTGCGGCAGCGGGCGGCGTTCAGGCGCTACTTCACCCGCCGGACCGGGGACGGTAGGACGGTGGAAACGGCGCCTTTTTATTCCATGTTCAACGTGGGCGACTATACCTTTAGTCCTTACAAAGTGGTGTGGCCCAGAATTGCCGCCTCACTAGCGGCTGCCGTAGTCGGGCCTGTAGGCGGAAAGCCGGTGATTCCCCAGGAAACCTTAACGCTGGTCGGCACGGAAGACGCCGAGGAAGCCTACTATCTCTGCGCGTTAATCAACTCCGCACCGTTTAATCTTGCGGCGCAGTCCTATGCCCAAAAGGGAGGAAAAAGCTTCGCCTCGGCGCATCTCTTGACTTACCTTTGCCTGCCGTCGTTCAGGCGCGCCGACTCCCGCCACCGCGCCCTCGCCGCCCTCGCGCGGCAGGCCCACACCCTGGCGGCACAGGATGGGGCCGCGCTTGCGGCGTTGGAGGGGGAGATCGACCGGCTTGCCGCCGGGCTCTGGGGCCTTACTGCCGCCGAACTGCACGAAATTAAGGAATCCCTGGTTGAACCGACCTAGCCCGATCCCGTTCCCTGGGGGCAACGTTTGCTTGCCGTCGCGCGTCCCCGGACTTCCCGACCGGCGGTGCGGTGCCTCCCGGGCACGGATTGAGGTCTCGTCATCGGTCGTCCGCACGGCGGCGGCCGCTGCCGGCACGGTCAGGACCTCCCCGCAAGTGCCCCGCCGTGAATCCTGCCGCGGGGGAGCGGGGGCAGCATCCGGGTTCCGGTGCGGCGCAGAGGTACTTCCGGACCCCCGGCTTCCGTTCGCCGGGCACAGCCGCGGGAGCCGCGGCACCATGGCACCGGGGACGCGGT
>JACIYD010000056.1 GCA_014360105.1 Clostridia bacterium | reverse complement strand
TTGTGGTTCTCCAAAAAATACTGGATTTGATTCTAAGGGGTGCGGAAAATAGGGTACAGCATCATCCCGCGGCTAAAGTATTTTACTGCCCCGTCATGCCCAGGACCGCCAGGGCAGCGCAAGTGACGAACTCCAGGTCCGGGCACAGGCTCCGGTTGTGCGGTTAGGCGAAGCTGGCTGCGTCCGGGGCGTGTAGTATGAAGTGAAGTAACAAGCCCTTCACCTGCAGCGCCTGCCAGGCCGCC
The DNA here is from genome assembly GCA_014360105.1 of Clostridia bacterium. Lineage (GTDB taxonomy): Bacteria > Bacillota > DSM-521 > Neomoorellales > SLTJ01 > JACIYD01. Next base: position 7,771 of record JACIYD010000056.1, on the reverse strand, counting down.
CGCACCTCGTCCTCGCTCAAGTGCGGCTTCAGCGCCCGCACGCCCGTCACCACCGCCTCCCAGGCAGGAGCGGTCTATGTGCGCTGTGGTGCCAGGCGCCATTGTAGCTTCCCCTAGCCCACGCCAGAACACTATCCCCTACGGCAGGCTACGATAAGCCTCCCGCCGGTGCCGAACATAGTACACGGTTACCTCCCGGGTGAGAACATTAACCTCGTAGATGATGCGGTAGTCGCCGATCCGGAGCCGATAAAGGCGCTGTGTGCCGGTCAGTTTAACTGCGTCTGGAGGAAAAGGCAGCGACCGCAACCCCTCGATTGCCGCCAAAACGCGTGCAACCAACGGCGGAGACAACCGCCGTAGATCCTTTTCCGCGGAGGCCTTGAGATAGACACTATAGTATCCCATCCTCTTTCAGCCGAACCTTGATTTCGTCCAGGGGAACCGGGGCTTCCTCCCGCCGCTCCGCTACTACCGCCAAGTCGCGAAGGTCCTCTAGCAAGCGCCGGTAGCGCGCCACCGGAATGATGACCCCCTGCTTTCTACCGGCAGCATCCACTATATACCGTTCTCTTAACCGTTGTGGCCCTTCCAATGTGAGCTACCTCCCATACGGAACTCAGTTCTATCCTACCACAACAGCCCGTGCGGGAGCACAACCTCTTACTGCCCCGTGCGCGCTACCACCGCCAAGGCGGTGCGGGCCACAAGTTTCAGGTCCAGCCACAGGCTCCAGCGGTCTATGGAGTCGAGGTCTGGCTGGCGGGGTCTAACTGGCCTGAGACAACCAGACAACTATTGCCACGGCGAGACCTGCTGCGCCGATTACGATCCCGATAGGCCAATGAATTTCTCCGTGCAACCTGTCTATTTTGTTTTCCAGAAGGGCACCCTTCCAGCCTGAAACGGGGTCACTTTATGGTGATCGATGTTATACCGATGACTTTTTTCCCCGTAACAGCCAGAGCTACGGCCGCTACGGCGCCAACATAATCCAGTCCCAGTACAATAACCTCCACCTATACTCACCGCCCTCTTAAAGGCCGACCCCTACTGCCCCGTCATGGTGAGGACGGCGAGGCAGGTGCGCAGCACCAGCTTGAAATCCAGCCACAGGCTCCAGTTGTCTATGTACTCCAGGTCCATCTTCACCCATTCCTCGAAGCTGGCGTGGTTTCTGGCCGTGGCCTGCCAGATGCAGGTGATCCCCGGCTTCATCGAGAGGCGCCGCCGCCAGGCGCCGTCGTACCTCTCCACTTCGTGGGTGTAGATAATCATTTTATCCTGCCTTAAATCAGGTCCTTTTTTCGCAGATTAAACAATCTGCGAATACCCTGAATGCCAGGATAATCTGCAAAACTTTTCTCACTTTATTCTGGACAGATGGAAGATGTTGGGTCCGTCAGTCAGTCATCATGAGCCGGGCCAGATATTTCCTTTTCTCCGGCAGAGGCGGTTGATAGAATATTTGCGAGCCCCGCATGCAAAGGAGTGATAAGCATGCAGCAAATATTCCATACCCCCGCCTCCCCGGAAGAGTACTGGCAGTTGGGCAAGGAATTCGCTTTTCCCGATCCGCCGGAGGCTTGCCCCTTTTGCCGGACCGGCCTGCCTTTAAAAAAGCACGGGTTTTATCGCCGAAACTCGATCCCCGGTGAGCTGCCAAGGCGCATTCTTATTCGCCGTTACCGCTGCTGTTTTTGCGGCCACACCGTTTCCTTTCTGCCTTCCTTTTGCCTGCCCTATTTCCAGTATGCCTTAGAGCTGATTTATCAGGCCCTGGAATACGTGCTGCTCAAGTCTTTTCCCCTAAGGAGGTGTCTTGCCCTGTTTAGGGAGCTTTTCAAGGAGCTCTACTGGGAGCCCGCCCACTTAAGGTTCTACCTCCGGCGTTTTTTAGCCGTCCTCCCCCGGCTAAAGCTGGTCCTGCGCCAGATGTTTCCGGAAATAAACCTCCCCGGGGAAGAAGACAAGAGGCAAGAGGCCGCAAAAATGCTTGGTGTCCTGGCCGGCCTTGGCGACATCCAGTCCTTCTCCGCAAGGTTTTACGCCACTTGCGGCCACTGTTTCTTTAGCCCCCTTCGCAGATTAGTTTAGCACAAGAGAGGAGTGGTAGGCTAGACCCAGGGAAAGAAAAAGGCAGCAACACAACTTTTCTCTGGTCAAGATCCCCGTCTGGAGGCTAGGCTAGAGTCGGCGCCAAACCAGGGCTACAAGCGCTTGAGCCCCATTAAAACCGAGGAGGTAAGGTTGGTGCTCGACGAAAAGCAACGGGAGGAGATTGCCCTCAGGCGGTTTGGCCTGATTGCCCCGATCTTAAACGGGCAGGTGGAAAACCAGGAGGAGTACTTTAAAAAGCTTGCCGCTTCCGCCCTCGAGATGCCGCACTGGGGATGGCGGCGCTATTCCCCCAGGACTTTTCGGTGGTGGCTTGTGTGCTACCGCGCCGGTGGGCTAGACGCCTTAAAGCCGGGTTATCGCTCTGACCGCGGCAAGAGCCGGCGCATCACCCTGGAGATGGCCGAAAAAATCGAGGCCAAAAGAAAAGAGAAACCTGGGCTTTGCGGCACCCTGCTTTACGACGCCCTGGTCAGGGAAGGGGTGTTCACCCCGGACAAGGTATCTTTGGCCACCTTCTACCGGTTTTTGGCCAACAATCCTGGGCCAAAGGAAGAGTGCGAAGAGAGGGAGGTTAAACGGTTCTCCTATCAAGGCGTCAATGAACTCTGGCAGGCGGACATCATGCACGGCCCCTATTTAAAAGCGGGCCGGATCAGGAAGCCGACTTATCTCGTTGCCTTTATCGACGACGCCTCCCGCCTTATTCCCCATGCCGAGTTCTTCTGGGAGCAGAATTTTGGTGCCGTGCGCCGCGCTTTTAAAGAGGCGGTTCTAAAGCGAGGCGTGCCGAAGCTTCTATACACCGATAACGGGAAAGTCTACCGCTGCGGGCAGCTCTCGGTCATCTGCGCCAGCTTAGGGTGCGTGCTCTTGCACGCCCGCCCCTTTTCTCCCCAGGGACGCGGGAAAATAGAGAGGTTCTTTAAAACGGTGCGGCTTAGGTTTTTAAGCCTTCTCGATCCCGACAAAATAGGATCTTTAGAGGAACTCAATCTCCGCTTCTGGCAGTGGCTGGACGAGGATTACCAGCGCAAACCCCACGCAGCTTTGGGCATGAGCCCGCTTGACTACTTCCTTTCCCAGGCCGACCGGGTGAGGTTGTTGCTCTCGCCGGCCCTGGTGGAAGAGCATTTTCTCTTGCGGGTCACCCGCAAGGTCCACCACGACGCCACCTTCACCTTAGAAAACCTCCTCTACGAGACCGAGCCGAGGTTGGCCAATATGAGGCTTGAGGTGCGCTATGAGCCGGAGTGGCTAGCCAGCCCCGCAAGACCTGTCTTCCTTTACCGGGACGGGGTCAAGGTGGGCGAGGCAAGACAGGTGGATTTTTTGGCCAACGCCGGCCTGAAAAGAAGAAAAAGTGGCCGTCCACCGCACGAAGAAAACGGCGCCGGGGAAAGGGAACTCTTCCCGCCCCAGCCTGAGCCAAAGCCGGCCTCGCCTATCTCCTTTGCCCGCCTTCTGGCCAATGATCCCGGGGAGGGTGAGGACTGATGTTCACCCAATTCTTCGGACTAAAGTACAACCCCTTTAGCAAGGAAATTGCGCCCGAGCACCTCTTTGCCAGCCGGGACCTGGCAGAACTTGAGTCCAGGCTCAAATACCTAAAACAAGTCCGGGGTATTGGTCTAGTCTCTGGCGAGCCGGGCTGCGGCAAGACATGCGCTTTGCGCAAGTTTACCGCCGAGCTAAACCCCGCCCATTTCCGGCCCTGTTACTTCGCCCTCTCCACGGTCACGGCCTTGGAGTTCTACCAGGGCCTGGCCCGGGCCCTAGGCGAGGAACCCAAACACAAAAAGGTGAGCCTTTTCGCCCAGATCCAGGAGACCATCCTCGCCATGCATAACGAGCGCCACCTTGTCCCGGTCATCGTGCTGGACGAGATCCACCTGGCCTCAAACCATGTCCTTGAGGACATCCGGCTGCTTTTTAACTTCAGGATGGACTCCCACAACCCCTTTATCCTCATCCTGGCCGGGCAAAGCTTAATCCGCACCAAGCTCGCCCTAAACGCCAACAACCCCTTAAGACAGAGGCTTGCCGTGAAGTACTTCATGCGCGGGCTGGAAAAGGATGAGATCAGGGACTACTGTCTTAGCCTCCTAAAAAAGGCAGGATGCCACGAGGAGATCTTTAGCCCCCAGGGCTTCGAGGCCATCTATGCCACGACCAACGGGCTGCCGCGCCTTATTAACAACCTGGTTACTACCTGCCTCATCCTTGCCGCCGGTGAGAAAAAGACCGTTGTTGACCAGGAGATCGTCTACCAGGCGCAAAAGGAGCTGGAAATCTAACTTACTAAGGAGGCCTTTCTCATGCCGGCCAATCTTAGCCTTGAAGAGTACTTCCTGGCTACCGGCTTTGCCGACCTCCTGCCCCTGGCCCTAAAAATGGCCCAAAGGGAGGGCTATGGGCCAAGGGAAATGATCGAGGCCATCTGCATGGTGGCGGATAAGGCTAAAACCTACCCGCCGACCAGAAACCGCGTTGCCTGGTTTGCTACCGTCTTCCGGGAAAAGCTTCGGCAGGCGCACGCGGAAACAAACGCCTACGAAAGAAAAGCTCTCGGCTAAAGGGCCGGGTCCTACGGCCGGGGTACCATAACCGGTGCCCCGGCTCCCAATATTTGGCCTATCGCCACCGTAGCCGCAACGCCAACGTAATCTGCGAAAGCCGGAGAGGGGCGGGCAATTTAATGTGCGAAAACCGGCCTTGCCAGCGCCTGATTTGGACAACGCAATCTGAGAATGAAAAGGCAAATTAATTTGCGGATTGACACTCACCTCCCAGAGCATCTGCCCCGGCGCAAGCCTCCTTGGGCCGCGTTCGGCCTCCCAGGCCGAAAGAGCCTGGTTGGCGAGCACCACCGCCCGCTCTGCCACTAGCGAGCGCTCGGCCAGCTCGAACCTTGAGCGCAAAGTCGCAACCTGCACCGTCGTCATTTCCCGGGCGGGAAGGGTGGCGTACCTTGCCTGTGCCCCCTTCCCCTGCATGGCATCATCCTCCTTCGGCTTTCCTATGGGCCGTTTTTTTTAACATCGGGAGGCAGGTGGGCCTGGGCCAGCAGGCGGATCCGGCCCATGCGCCATCCCGACTCCTTTGACCACCTGTGGTAAAGCTCCACGTACTTTTGCACTAGCCGCATGGAAAAGCCCAGCACCGTGCGGATGGCGGTGGGCGGCATCCCCAGCTCAAGCAGATACGAGACCCGGGCGAAGTCCAGGATGTACCGCTCCACGCTCTCGTAGGAGTGCCCGGTGCGCCTGACCACCTCGGTTTCCGTGTACCCCTGCATGTAGAGGCCCACGATCTTCTCCGCGTGGGAGAGCGTGGGGCCCATGTCTGCCAGGCGCCCCCTGGTCGGCAGAACCGTCTTGGGATGGTGCTGTATGGCCGTTCTCACCGCGTCCACAGACACCCCCAAAAGAAAAGCCAGGTCAGGCTGGCTCAGGCAGGCGCCCTGGTAATACGCCCCGGTGGCCAGGCGCACGAGGCGCGCCCACTTGAGTTCCTCGGAGCGGTCCCGGTGCACCAGCGACCAGTCCTCCGGCACCAGGTAGTCCAGCACGGCCAAAACCATGCGGCAGTCTCCCAGGCTGCGGCCGGGGGGCTGGTCCTGCGCCACGCCCGTCCACACGATCTGGCCGGCAGAGCGGCCCCGGCTGCTTAAACGCCGCGCCAGCTCCCGCAGTTCCTGCTCGAACTGGTCGGCCGCCGCCGGCGTGTAGCGGTGCCGCTCAAGCAGACGCTGCCGGAAGGCCTGGCGGGGGTCTTCCCCGGTCGGCTCGGGCAGCACCCTCAACCCCTCGCGCTTCACCCTCTGGGACAAGCGGGTATTTTCCCTGACCTCGGCCCACAGTTCCGCAAAGCCCCTCACCAGGACCACCGGCTGGCCAAGCCTTCTGGCCGCCTTTTCGGGGTCCTCCTCGTCCAGCCCTCCCACCTGGCAGAAAAGCTGCCACCACCTGCGCCAGGTAGCGCGGGAACAGCACAGCTTCCTCCTCACCGAGGTAAGTCCCTCGCCCCGCAGGTAAAGCTCAACCGCCAGGACTGGCCGCAGCTTGCGCATCTTTTGCCGCCTCTTTTTGCTCATGCCCGCCACGGGCAGCAGTGCCCCCGTCTCCCAAAGGGGCTCCAGCCTCTGCCGCAGGGCCTGGTGGTTGTAAGGGAACAGCACCCCCAGCCTGGGCCAGTCGAGCAGGCAGCCCTGGAAGTAGGCCTCCTCGATACAGCGAGCCATGCGCCCCACCTGCATGGCCACCACGCCGAATTCCTCCAGCACCTCGGCATCCTCGTCGGCGATGACGGTCAGCGTGACTATCTTTTCGGGCTGGTCCCGCCGGGAGCGCCTCCAGTGGGCTTCCAGGCCCCAAATGGCGGGCAACTCGATCTGTCCCGGACCCCGATCAACCAGGTGCGCCAGGTACTCCAGGGCGTCCTCCGCCACCAGGGCTGCCTCTTCCGGGGCAAGTTCCCTCCTTGACCGGATCTCGCCCACCAGGTAGCTGACAAGCGTTTTGGCCTCGACCGAACGGGCCTGGGTCACGATCTTCTGGCGGTAAAAGCTCTGCCGGCCCACGCGCTCCACCCCGATCTCCTGTGGTTGATCTGCCTAAGACTTCATACGACGGGACTCCCTCCCTGTCCTGCCACCAACTCCCTCGACCGGCTCTAACAGCCCTGTGGCACGGACCGGTGTGCCCGCCGGTCCCAACGGCCTCAAAGGATCGCCGTCGGATTCGGGAAACGCCCAGCCGGACGAGCACCAACACCTACTCGCCGCCCGGTTCATGAGCGTTTTTCCGCAGCAGCCACCGCGGGTGTCGCCTTTTTGAACCAACTTAACCAACCTGCCACGATATCCACCGCCCTAAATGCGGCGAGGGGTGGAAGGATTAGCCCCCGCTCAAACTCCCTTCGGCTAGGTCACGAAGGCCTCCAAACCACGCCTGCCACCTGGCCGCCCAGTTCAAAGCGCTACGCGCCCGTACAGAAGAGAGGGAACTTACGGCCGGGGAAGGAGGCGGACAAGATACTACGGCGGTAGCCCTGACTAAAGCAATGAGTTCGGCACAGGACGCAAAAAAGCCTGACATCTCCTCCTGGCTGCCTTCAGGTGTCCAAAAGTGCCGGCTCGTAATTCCAGACGCCCCCAGGCCTCTGGACATACCGGAAACTGCGGCGCCAGTCGATTTGCACTTGACAAGGCCCAGGCAGCCCTTGCCATTTCCTCTCACCGCGGCCTTGTGATCTCGTCGGTCTTCGCCCCCTGGTCCTGGACATCGGTGCCATTGCGGCGCTCCTCCTGCCGCGTCCGCCGCCACGCCCCTCGGCAGGAGGAAGCTTTGCCCTCTGTTTCCAACCCGCCCCAGTGCAAAGGTCTCGGCCTATACGCGCACAGTGGCCCCTGCCCCTGGCGCCTACGTCGGCGGGCAAACCGGGCACCCGCCGCCGCGGGTGCTTGCCCGCAACGCGGCCCGGCGGACTGTTCGCCTAGCCCGCGGCCGGTCACTGGGACCTACTCCGCCCCAGCAGGTCCCGGCACCAGCCAGTACATCCTCATACCGTATGACAGACCGATCCTCTACCGCTATTCCTTTCCCACCCGGGAAACGTTAGGGGTTTTTCCGGTCGTTGAAGCAAAATCGGC
>JACIYD010000559.1 GCA_014360105.1 Clostridia bacterium | reverse complement strand
CAGTTCTAGCACTCTTGCCCCGACGGCTGCGAACTGGAACCCCAGGCCAATGTTGTTGCAAAAGCACGTAACCTGGCGGTCATCCCGACGCCCTGCCACCTTCCCGGCAACAAGCGCGGCCAGCTCCGGCTTGTTTTCCAGATCTATACCCCCCAGAGTCGGGCTATTCCACCCCTCTCTTATTTCCGGGATCTCCTCTTCCCGCTTATCGCCGATCACGTAATGCTTCGGTTTCCCTTCACGGTAGTTGATGAAAACGAGGTCGCTCCGGCGATAGACATCACCTTCCAGCTCATGGGGGCGGACACAGGTAACATGGACGCCGGGCCTAAGCCAGGCGCCGCGGTAAACCACGTCCAGGGCGTTGGTAGCACAAACGATGATATCAGCCTCGGCCGCTTCTTCCGGAGTATCGACTGCTCTAACCTCGATGCCCAGCGTCTCGGTCATCTCGGCCGCAAAACGCCGGCGGTTGGCTTCGGTTGGACTGTACACCTTGATCAGCTCCAGCTCCCGCACGGCAGCCATGGCCATGGCGTGGGAACCGGCCTGCCACCCCGAGCCGAAAAGGCCCACCACCTTGGCATCCTGGCGGGCAAGGTGTTTCGCCGCCAGGCCGGCGGTTGCTCCCACCCGCATGCGCTGGACGACCCCGTCGGGGAAGATGGCCAAAGGCTCCCCGGTACGTGTGGAGAAGAGGAGGACCAGCCCCACCCAGCGCGCCCCGGGTGCGGCCGGGATTTTAACCCGGCGCGTGTTTCCAGCGATTGTCGGCCAGTGGACAATATCCGAGTTGAGGCGGATCGCGCCCACCTGAAAGGCCGGTACGGCTCCACTCATCGTTTTCAAGCCGTAGGTGATACCTGGTTCTATTTCTACCAACAGGTCGGCGCGCGGCACGTTTCCCGCCTGCCCATGGCCCAAGTAGCGGTAGGCCTGCTCGAGAACATCGAGGCAGTCGTCTATGGTTAACATGTTGGCAATTTCCTCGTTGCTTAAAAGAAGCATTCTTTCTTCCCTCCATGGTGAGTATCAGGCCAGTCGCGCCATTCCTTGAATGGCTACGTTACCCCTTCTTTTGCTTCGAAGCGCATGCGCCGCTCTGGCAGGGTGCTCGTGTACTGCCGATAGTCGCCGGAAACGGCACCCAGCGCAGCCTGGCGCAACTCTTCCGGCCAGTACCCCAGTTCATACCCATA
>JACIYD010000558.1 GCA_014360105.1 Clostridia bacterium | reverse complement strand
CACCTCGGATACATGGTCGTTGCCCTGGCCGCGGAAAGGGAGCCCTTCGACCGGGAAGAAGAGATGATTTTAAACGCCAGGGCCTACAGTGCCTACCGCGTGATCAACGAAGTTCTCAGTGCGCTGCTGGAAAAGAACCTACTCGGCCTGCAGCGTCTCGAGCTCAACAGCATTTATGAGATAAGCCGTTTGATGACCTCCATCACCGAGCTAGACAAGGTGCTGGACCTCCTGACCAATTCTCTGGTAATAATCTATCAGGCGGATCTGTGCTTTGTGGGCCTGAGAACAGGGGACAGGATAACGATTGCCCAGGCCAAGGGGGCGAACGGGCATCTGCTGCGAGGAAAGGAGTGGGCATTGCTCCACCCGGTCACCGAGCGGGCGTTTTCCCGCATAGAGCCCTCCGCGCTGACGGCCGAGGAGCTGAGAACGCTGACCGGCGTGTCCTGCCCGGAATTGTCCCCGCAGAGCGAGATTATCCTATATCCCCTTTGGACCGCCCTGGGAATAGTGGGGGTGCTGGGCATAGCGGTGCCGGTCTCGCTAGGAGAAAACGGAAAGAGAAACCTGCAGATCTACGCCAATTTTGCTTCCGTGGCCCTGGCCAATGCCACCCTGGTCAGCCGACTGGAAGAAGCGGCTAAGACCGATTTTCTAACCGGCTTCCTGAACAGGCGGGCACTCGACTTTGCTGTGGTTGAGGAGCTTCGGCGGGCGGCTACCTACGGCTATCCGGTGTCCGTCATGTTTGTGGACCTCGACGACTTCAAGTCTTACAACGACACCTATGGTCACCTGGCGGGGGACGTTGTACTCCAGAAGGTAGCGGAAATCATCAGGGACTGCATACGGGTTACGGATATCGCCTGCCGCCACGGAGGCGAAGAGTTCCTCATTATTCTTCCGGGCACGGGCAATGAGAACGCCGTAAAGGTGGCGCAAAGGATATTAAATTCCCTACGAGAATACCCGTTCCCTCACCGGCGTATTACTGCCAGTATAGGTGTGGCTACCTCGGAAGGAGACGATAGCGTCGACTCCCTCCTGGCAAGAGCGGACAAGGCCTGCTATACGGCCAAGAGGTTGGGGAAGAGCCAGGTCTACAGCGTCACGTAAAGGCCATACCACTTGGCCGTATCCGAGGCGCACAGAATGTCGGGGCTGGCCCTTATCTGACCGCCAACCGAATTGGAGCAATAGCGCGA
>JACIYD010000557.1 GCA_014360105.1 Clostridia bacterium | reverse complement strand
CTGCACCAGTGGGAAAAGAACAACGTGCGCACCTTGCGGGAAGCACAGGAGTACGAGGCCAAATTTCGCGAGCGCCGCAGCCGCAGCCGGCGCCAGAAGACCGAAGGCGGTGAGGAGAAACCCAAAGAGGAAAAGAAGTATAAGGACCTCTATCTCAGTTAGATTACCTGCCGGAGGAAAGGGCCAATGGCAAACTGGCAGAGGCTGGGCGAAATAGGTTTTAACTTGCCGCCCAGACAGACGGCGGGACGCGAAGAAGAAGCGACGGCCGAATGCCCCATTTGCCGCGGGCGTGGCCTGGTGCTGCAGGACGGACGGGCCCGGCGCTGCCGCTGTATGGACGAACGGGCCCTGGCCGTCCGCCGGCGGGCGGCAGGCCTGACTGCGGCCCTGCAGCGGCAAACCTTTAGCGCCTTCGAGCTGCGCTACTACGAGCCGCAGTTTCTCGAAATGGCCCGGCGGACGCTGGCCGCGGCGCAGGAATTCGTGCGGGAATGCCTTGAAGGGCGCGCCAGGCGGGGCCTGCTTTTTACCGGGCCGGTGGGCAGCGGCAAGACCTTCCTTGCCTGCGCTATTGCCAACGCCCTGGTGGAGGGAGCCTGCGACGTCTTCTTCGTAGTGGTACCCGACCTGCTGGAAGCCATCCGGAGCGGTTTCGGCCGGGTACCGGAAGGCGAGGCCAATACCCGGATCGAAGAACGGGCCCGCGGGGCGGCGGTCCTCATCCTCGACGATCTGGGCGCCCACAATTACACCGATTGGACGCGCAACACCCTTTACTCCCTCCTTAACCACCGCCTGAACCATGAATTGCCTACGGTAATCACCACCAACCTGAGCCTGGAAGAGCTCGACGCCTACCTCGGTGAGCGCACCATCTCGCGCATCGTCCAGCACTGCCGGGTATACCGTCTGCTGGTGCACCGGGATATCCGGCACTTAAAGGCGGCTCAGGCCGCAGGGGTAAGCCCCGTTGCACCCCCGCGCGGTAGTGGCGCATAGGATGCAACATCGAGCGTAGGAGGGGTGGAGCAATCCCTTGCGGGTGGTGCTGGATGCGGGGCACGGCGGTCGGGACCCGGGCGCGGTGGGCCGCGGCGGTCTCCAAGAAAAGCAGGTTAACCTGGCGGTGGCGCTCGCGCTGGAAAAGAAACTGACCCGGCGGGGGTGGACGGTGGTGCTCACCCGTGCCAGTGACGTCACACTGCT
>JACIYD010000556.1 GCA_014360105.1 Clostridia bacterium | reverse complement strand
GGCCCGACCACTGATGCTGCTTTAGCCACTCGTGCACGTGCCCCCAACCCCCGTTGTAGGCGGCGAGAGCCGCTACCAGGTTGCCATCAAATTCCTGCAAGAGATGGGCGAGGTACCAGGTGCCGAGTCTGAGATTGTAATGGGGGTCAAAGAGATAGGCCGGATCGAAGGCCATCCCCAAACGCGCCGCCACCCAGCGGCCGGTTTCCGGCATCAACTGCATCAGGCCGCGGGCGCCCTGCGGCGACTCCGCCCCCGGCACAAAGCCGCTCTCCACTCTGATCACCGCAGCCACGAGACAAGGATCGAGGCCGACTCTTTCGGCCTGGGCACAAATGCTTTCCCGGTAGGGAAAGGGGGCTACCCAGCGCCAAAACGAGGGAAGGGAAAACAGGATTAGCAAAACGAGAACGATTGCGCCGGCCCACCACCGGCCGACGGCCCTTCCTTTTCTGCGGTGGCCCCGCGTTAAGCGCCACTTCCCGAGGGACAACGCTCCACCAGTTCCTTCCAGTAACGTTCTACCTGTTGCCGCGTCCGGCTTAGAGGACCTTCGTTATCGATCACCCGGTGTGCCCGGCGTATTTTTTCCACGAGAGGCATTTGCGCAGCCAGGCGCCGCTCTGCTTCTTCGCGCGAAAGTCCGTCCCGCGCCATTAAGCGCTTGATTTGCGTTTCTTCTGCCACCTTTACCAGCCAGACCTCATCTACCAGGGTGTCCATCCCCGCTTCGAAAAGCAGGGGTGCATCCACTACCGCCACCGCGCAGGGTTTACTCTGGGCTATTTGCCGCAAGAGGGCGGCCGTCATCCTCACGACACGCGGGTGGGTGATGCGGTTAAGCCGCTCCCGCGCCGCGGCATCGTGGAAAATGCGGCGCGCCAAAAGCTTACGATTAATCTCGCCGTCTTCCTCCAGAATTTCCCGCCCGAAATAAGCGACGATCTCCCGCCACGCCGGCCGACCGGGGCGCACGATCTCCCGGGCCAGGACATCGGCGTCGATAATCTGCGCGCCGCGCTCGGCCAGCATGCGGCTAACCGTACTCTTGCCGCTGGCAATACCCCCCGTAAGACCGATGACCACCACTTTCTCTTACTCCCTGTTGCTGCGCGACCGCTCTGCCCCTCATTGCTGGCATCCCGGACAGAAGTAGGTGCCCCGGCCGCCCAGCTTGATGCGGACCACCGGCGTACCGCAGCGGTAGCAGGC
>JACIYD010000555.1 GCA_014360105.1 Clostridia bacterium | reverse complement strand
TTGGTGCTCACACCGCCGCTGCGCCTGGTTGTTTGTTCTCCCATCCCGTTTATTCTTCAGGAGCTGGGCACGGGTTTCCTGCGTGAGGGCCGTGTGCGTCTTGGTGATGCTTGGCTGGAAACAAAAGAGATGGCAGTAGCCGCCCCCCAGGTTTCCTCTGGACCCATCCACGTACGGGCGCTGTCACCCATAGTAATGCAGAGCACCCTCGCCTTTGAAAACGGACGACCTTATACCTACTATTATTCGCCTTTTGAACCGCGGTTCACTGAGCTGATCGGAGCCAACCTTGCCAAGAAGCACCTACTTGTCTACGGGCGCCCGGCTTCGGCTGAGGACTTTAGAATCGTGCCGGTGGCGGTCGGCAGGCGCCACCTCAAGGTGACGCGCTACAAGGACACCGTCATTAAGGGATGGATGGGTGAGTACGAACTATCCGGCGACCCCGGCCTGTTGCAGGTTGCCCTGGACGCCGGCCTGGGGGCAAAGAACTCCCAGGGTTACGGCTGCTGTACGCTGATCGAGAACGGACAAAAGCGATAAAGGGAGCGCCCTTGCTGGTAGCCGGCTACCAGCCACAATGGTAGCTGCCGCTCTCGTGCCGGGGCTGCACTTGCGCTACAGTGGAAACCGGCGGCCCGGGTGCGCGGTTCCCGGCGTTCGGGCGGCGCCAGGCCGCCTGGCGCAGTGCCGCAATGAAGGTAGCAAACGGCAAATCCCGGGGCCAAGCCCCAGGGAATGGCGTTTTCGCAAGGAGGTGATGAACCCTGTTAGAAGCGGTGGCCCTGATCGGCCGGACCCTAAACGAGGGCGACGACCCCCTGGCCGACTTGATCCAGCCTGCACCGAAACCGCCGAAGGCCGACACTCTCTACCTTGTAACGCTCGACTTCCGCACCGGCCCGGGTAGGCATGGCATGGAAGCCGGTCTGGTAGAGATCGATCAGGCGGTGCTCCGGCGTTACTGTTGGGTGGGCAACGCTGTGGGCAACCGCCCCCAGAAGTACCTGACCACCAATGTGCTGGAGTACCTGTTAGGGCCGGCGCCGGCCAACTTACTGGCCGTTCTGGAGACATCGGCGTTCGCGGGCGGCGTGCTGCACCGCCGGCTGAACACCCTGGTGGCAGAGTTCTACCTGGTCCTGCCGGACGGCAGCCGCCGGCTGGACCCGGCCCGGCTCGGGCTGGCCGGAGAAGACCTGATTGCCAGTACC
>JACIYD010000554.1 GCA_014360105.1 Clostridia bacterium | reverse complement strand
GCAACTCAGGCCCCGAACATCCAAACTTTCGCTCATTTTAGCCTTCCCCCTTACACTTCACGGTAAACCAGACCGACAACAACGGCAACGACGAGACCCAATATTACGGCAACCTGGCCGTAGAGCGTCGGGCCAGCCGGACTGCTGGCCAGCATAAAATTATGGGCCAGGGCAGCCCCAGCTACCATCCCCAAAACAGCCATGCCAGCATCCCCGTCTCCCTCGCCGGCCAGGATCAACTGCCTCAAAGGGCAACCACCCAGCAGGACCGCGCATACTCCGGTCAGGAATAGTCCCAGAAAATTCCAGAGATAATTGGCATGGGCAATAGGCTGGTTGAGAAAGCCCGGTTTGAACTGGCCAAATAAGACGTTGAAGATCAAAGCGGTTAGGAGAATGAGGCCGTAGCCTTTAAGCAAATAGGTATCCCTTACCAGGAGAAGGTCCCGGAATCCGGCGCTCAGGCAGAGTCGGGTCCGCTGCGCCAACGCCCCGCCCGCAAGACCGGCCGCCAGAGATACTAAAACCGGCGCGTGAAGGGATCCGGGAGGCGTGGTGCTGAAGAAAATAGGGCCGCCAGCCTGGGCATTGAAAACGGGTTTGGAGAGCAACAACATCAGCAGGCCGACCAGGATCAGCGGCAGGACATAACCTCCGGCCTGGAACTTGCCGGGATAAGCCCGGCCCAGGTTGAACCCCCATTTGAGAAACTGAGTGCCAAAAGCCACACCCGCCACAAACCCCAAGAGCCCGGCCAGGGCGTTAAGGTCCCCTCCGGCCAGCCGCAGAATCGCCCTCAAGGGACAGCCCAAGAAAACCAGAGCGCCGATCATCATAAAGGCTCCTAGCACGAACCGGATCAAAGGCGCCGAGCCTTCCCGAACCCGAAACTCCTTTGCCGTCAACGAAGCCACAAAGGCGCCCAACCCTAGTCCGATGATCTCCGGCCGGATGTACTGCACGTTGGCCGCACGGTGAAGGCCAATAGCCCCGCTGATATCGCGGATAAAACAGGCGATACAGTAGCCCATGTTGCCGGGATTGCCCAGTTTGACCAGCAGGGCTCCAAAGAGGCCAATGGTAGCTCCGGTAAGGACAATTAGGGCGTTCTTGTTCTTCAATCTCACCAGCTCCTCCCCGTTTATCCAAAAAATCATGGAAAAGGTATTCTATTCGCTGGTGAGATATTCCTTCATATACAGTATAACGTATTGTTATAGG
>JACIYD010000553.1 GCA_014360105.1 Clostridia bacterium | reverse complement strand
TCCCCCGCTGCCTGCCTCTCCATCAAGCTATCGGCCCGGCCCGCTGCCTGAAGCAAACAGGCGGCCAGAAAACCCAACAGGCCGCCGGCAATAAAAGCCAAAACGAGCCAAAGCACCATTGTTCTCTCCTGCCTCGCCTGGTGGTTTCAACCGCAGGGGAGGAGGCAGGACCGTTGCCTACCTCCTCCCTCAGGCCTTCCTGGCTTCTTACCCGGCGATCCGGCCCAGGCTCACCAGCAGGCGCTTCAGCATGACCACGGCTTCAGCGCGGGTGGCGTTGCCCTTGGGCACCAGGCTAGTGGGCGTGCGGCCGCGCAGGATGCGCTCCTTGACCGCGGCGGCCACGCTCTCCCTGGCCCAGGGGCCAACCTCGCGGGCGTCGGCGAACGGCGCCAGGATGGCCTCCACTTCACCCGCCACGGTTACCCGCTTGCCCGCATAGGCCAGGCCGCGGTGCAACATGGAGGCGATTTCCTCGCGGGTTATGTTGGCCTGAGGCCGGAAGGTGCCGTCCGGATAGCCGCCCACCAGGCCTGCCGCCCGGGCCGTTTCCACTACTCCGTAATACCAGGCATCAGGGTTTACGTCCTTGAACTGCCCCGCGGTCGGCCTGGTTTCCGTGATGCCCAGGCTACGGATGAGGAAGGCCGCGAACTGGGCTCGGGTCACCAGCCTGTTCGGGCCGAACCTGTCGGGGGCCACGCCGCCCGTAATGCCCAGCCCGGCCATCACCTCGATGTCCTTCTGCGCCCAGTGGCCCTGGATGTCGGCAAAGGTTCTCACCGGCGGCGCCACCTTCTCCAGCACGGCATACTTGCTGAGATGGTCGGTCTCGAAGGTGATAGCCCTCGCCTGGGCGTCGTAGCTGCCGCCCATGGCCTGCCAGGCGTTGGCGGCCTCGTCGTAGCGGTGGGCGTCAAGCCTGCCCGCGGCCGCAGCCTCCCGCGCCTCTTCCGGCACCGGCAGGCTCACCCGGATGGCCGCGCCAAACCGCTCGACAGCCTGCCTGGTCCCATCCCTGGCTACGGTCGCGGCGTTAAGCTCGAAGACATCGCCGATAAGCCGCGGGCTTGGAGCGTTGGCCGCCCCGGCTACCAGCCGCTTTGCCTCCTCGGGGGCCAGCCTGGCCGCCGCCACCTCTACCTGGGCCGCCTCTTGTGCCGCCAGGGCCTTCACCGCCGCCGGAGGCAGGGTGAAGGTTACCCCGGACGCCGCCAGGGCCG
>JACIYD010000552.1 GCA_014360105.1 Clostridia bacterium | reverse complement strand
GAAGGCCACGGAGGGCCAATAGCTCCCGCGGCGCCATGGAGGGCGCGCACGAGCCGGGAGCCCGCCGGAGCCAGAAGCCTGAGCCTTAGTTCGGCCCGCGAGGCTCACGCCAACGAGGGAGCCAAAGACCGCAAGAGGCAAACTGGGGATAACCCAGGCCCGGCAGGCGTTGACACCGGGCGAAACTGCCCCTTATACTTTCATTATCGAGGGCGGACGGGAAACAGCGGGAAGTGGGGTACGAGGTGGCAGCGGAGCACCGCAAATCGGCCGTGCACCATCTGGAGGAAGTGGGCGGAGAACCCGTGCTTCACTGGTTCGGTAAGCACCCTTTGCATACGGTGCAATATTACCCTGCCCAACTGCGGGAGCAGTACGGCACACCGGCCGAAGACGGGTGGTTGAACCGTCTCTACTGGGGAGATAACCTGCAGGTCATGAGCCACCTGTTGCTGGAGTTTCGGGGCAGGGTTAAGCTCGTTTACCTGGACCCGCCGTTCGATTCACGGGCGGATTACCGCAAGCGCATCACGCTCAGGGGCAGGGCGTTGGAGGGCCACCTTTCGGCCTTTGAGGAGAAGCAGTATAGCGATATCTGGGCCAACGGTCAGTACCTCCAATTTATGTATGAGCGCCTCCAATTGATCCGGGAATTGTTGGCGGACGACGGGTCGCTCTACGTGCATATGGACTACCGGCGCGGCCACTATCTCAAAGTAATGCTTGATGAAATCTTTGGCCCGGCGAACTTCCGCAACGAGATAATCGTTCGCCGGGCAACAAAGAACTTACAGGGGCAGTTCGAAGAGGTGGCCATGCTTAATGCCGCCACAGACAGTCTCTTCTGGTATTCCAAGACCCCACAGGCACGCTTTCGCCCCCCGATGAAGCGGGCGAGGGAGAAACAACGGCGCGGGTCCTGGGCCGGCTTCTACAATCGTGAGGACAGACCGACGATGCGTTACGAATTGTTCGGTAAGAAGATCGAGAGCGGCCAGTGGAAATGGAGCAAGGAAAGGGCCTACCGGGCCGCGGCGAACTACGAGGAGTATTGCCATACCTATCGGGCCCAGATGACGCTGGAAGAGTACTGGGAAAGGACCGGCAGGCAAAAGGAATTCCTACGCCCCAACCCGAAAACGGGTAACCCCGAGTACTGGGTACCTCCCCGGGAAGCGGTGCCCTGTGACACAAACTGGCTTGACATCCCGGCTTATGCCTACAC
>JACIYD010000551.1 GCA_014360105.1 Clostridia bacterium | reverse complement strand
CCGCGACCGCTTCGACTATGACCCCAAAGGCGTGGCCCGGCACTTTCAGGTTCCCGGGCGGGCGGCACTGCTGGCCCGGGTGAGGGAGCGATTGGCCGACCTGGAAACGTTTGACGTGGCGGCCGTAGAAGCAGCCTGCCGCGGCTTGGCCGACGAGCTGGGGATCAAGGCGGCGGAGATCATCCACCCCATGCGCCTGGCGCTCACCGGGAGGACGATGGGCCCCGGGCTTTTTGAAATCGCCGCCACCCTGGGAAAGGAGGCGACGCTTGCCCGCCTTGACCGGGCGGTACAGTACATCGCAGAGATAACGCAGCACGGTGTTGACGAGTGATGGGCCATCTGCTATAATGGGCACGGGCTGTATTGCGGGATGGTGTAGCGGTAGCACGCGTGGCTCTGGACCACGTAGCCTAGGTTCGAATCCTGGTCCCGCAGCCAGCTAAATCCCTCCCGGTTAAGTTGAGGCGCCGCCGGCCTGCGGCGTCTGCTTTGTTTTTGGCTAATAGGCGGTGACCAAGATGCTGGTGGGCATTGACGTGGGCGGAACTTACACCGACGGTGCCCTCATTGCCGACGGACGCGTGGTCAAACTGGTGAAGGTGCCCACCACACCCGATACCCTTATTGCCTCTCTCTTTGCCGCCCTCGATTCCCTGCTTGCCGACACGGAACGCGGGGCAATTGAGCGGATCGTCTTCAGCACTACCCTCGTTACCAACCTTATTGCCCAGGCCCACCTGGAACCGGTTGCCCTTTTACTTTTACCGGGGCCAGGCGTAAATCCCGCGCTTTATGGTTTTCATACACCGGTACGCTGCCTTGCCGGGGCCATCGATTATCGCGGTCGGGAAATCGTTCCCCTTGATCGCGGAGAAGTGAGAGAAGCCCTCGGTGAGATCGCGGCCGCCGGTATGAAGAAGGTAGCCGTTGTCGGCAAGTTCTCGCCGCGCAACCCAAGCCACGAGCTGGCGATCGAGGCCATAGCCGGAGAGCACTTCCCGCACCTGGAGCTTGAGCTGGGGCACCGGGTGGCCGGCCTTTTGAATTTTCCCCGGCGCGCGGCTACCACTCGCTTGACGCTGGCCACCCGCGACGCGCATCTTGGGTTTCTGGCACAGGTCAAGCAGGCGCTGGCAACGCGGGGAATCACCGCACCGGCGTTTCTCCTCAAGGCGGACGGCGGTGCCCTGCCGCTCGGGCTGGGGGAAAGCCGGCCGGTGGAA
>JACIYD010000550.1 GCA_014360105.1 Clostridia bacterium | reverse complement strand
CTCTGGAGCGCCAGGCGGGCGGCGGCGGCCGCGGCGATGGCGGCTACAAGATCGTCGAGGAGGGTATTTACTTGCGGCCCTTTGGAGCTGTTGATCGTGCCGATGATGCCGCTTTTCACTTTGTCGAGATAACCGAAATTGGTAAGGCCGATGGAGCCGTAAATGTTGACGATGCTCAGGGCAAGCACCTCGTCTATCCCGTAGAGCCCATCATCTTCCCGGAGCATGCTCGCCAGCGGTTCTCCCAGGAGCCCCGCTTCGGCCAGTTCGTCGAGGGAAAGACCGGTAAAAATGGCGTTCTGGACCTCCCTTTTTTCCAGGACCCGCGCCACGCTCTCCCGACAGGCCGCCAGCGTGAGATGGGGCAGGTAAGGTTTTTGCAGTTCGTATACCAGTTCGGCAATAGCCGCCAGGGAAACGCCCCGCCGGTCGAGCCAGGCTTCCGCCAACCGGCGCAGGTCCTCTTGGGCAGGCATGGCTTTTCTCCTTTCTTTTGGTGCGCCTTTGCGCGCGTTTTTGCTTATTTCCACGGAGAGAGGCGGAAATCCTGCTTGCATAGATTTCCCTTTAGCTGTGAAAAATAGGAGCTGGCGTTAGGACCAAGCTCTTATGACCACGGTGCTAATGAGTACCTTCAGAGATGAGTTTATTTTGCCGGAGAACGGATTTGACGTCCGCTGTCAGTCTTTGGTATCGTAACCCGTGGGATTAGCCTGCCCTGAGGAGGCACAAACATGCCCGCAAGGGAGAACGGGGGCGGACCGCAAAGGTTGCAGGCGGAAGTCATGGCCGCAGGGCGGTGTGTCGCCTGCGGCTTCTGTGCCGCACTCTGTCCGTACATCAAGTGGAGCGGCGACCTGGTGCGGGTGGTCTACCCCTGTGGGCGCGACGAGGGTGACTGTTTTGCCAGTTGCCCGCGCACCGCGCTGGACGTGCCCGCGCTGGACCGCTTTGTCTTCGGGCGGGAGCGTACCGACCACACCTTGGGTGAATACCGCGCCATCTATTACGCCCGGGCTAGACAAGAGACCAGGGCGCCTGCGGCTCAGTACGGCGGTACGGCGACCGCCTTACTGGCCTTCGCGCTTGCCACGCACCTGGCGGAAGGAGTGGTGGCGGTGGAGGCAACCGCCGACGGCGGGGCGAGGCCGGTATTGGTCCGTGAGCCGGAGGCGATGAAAAGATGTGCCGGCTCGCGGTATGTGGCCGTGCCCTCGCTGGTGGGCCTG
>JACIYD010000055.1 GCA_014360105.1 Clostridia bacterium | reverse complement strand
CCCCACCACTGCCGGAATGCCGTACTCCCGGGCGCAAATGGCCGCGTGGGCAAGCATACCGCCGCTGTCGGTGGCCACCGCCTTAATCTTGGAGAAAAGAGGTGTCCAGGCAGGAGTGGTAAACGGGGCGATAAGGATATCGTCGGGCATCACTTCGGAAAAGCCCTCGTAACCCGAAATTACCCGGGCAACGCCCTCCGCCACGCCGGGTGCTCCCGGAAAACCTTCTATCTTGCGGCTCACACCTGCCCGCGGGCGGACTTTGCCCCTGATGACCTCGTCGGTATGGCCCCAAATCTTAATGAAAACAGGGTCCTCCAGGCGCGTTTCGGGAACAGAACCAATGAAGGGCGGCGGCTGAACCTCGTGCAGGCGCTGCCAGATCCTCTTCCGGTCCGCTACCATCTGGGTATAGCGCAACTTGCCTTCTTGCACTCCCAGGCGCTCGTTGAGGAGGAGCGCCTCCAGCAAGCTTCGCAGCTCGTCGTAGGTGAGGAAGAAGACGTCTTCCGGTGCGGCAAGGATGTGATAGGCGGCCAGACGGCGGCCGGCCTCGAGAATGCTATAGCGGAGCTCGGCGTAAGCCCACTGTTCCACGTAGAAATTATGGTCTTCGTTGAACGGATAGGTGTTCTGCGCCTCCTTGAGCGCCCGCAAGAATTCTTCCTTCTCCTCTCGGGGAAGACGCGCCGCCGTGGCCGCGATAAAGCGGTCCCGCTCTTCGACGATGCGCTTGGCATGCTCTTCGAAGTCAAAGGCACCGCGCATAACGTAGGTGCGCACGGTGAAAAGTACCGGATACGGATCTTCCAGCCAGGTCTTGTAGGCCGGGTCGAAAAGAGCCGCGGTAGTGCGCCGGCCGTAGCGGTGCAGGAAATCCCGGAACTGATCCAACCACACCCTGCCCGTTTCGCACTGCTGCAGTTGCCGCTCGAGGTCCTCCATCTTCTCCGCCGTAGCAAACTTGTCTCCCAGGGCCAGGTCCCGTGCCAATACTGCCAGCCGCCAGAGGCCGCGGTCTACTTCGTACATCTTCGTGTCAAAACCCTGGAGAAAGATGCGCATATCCCGCTCCCCGATGCCGTGTTTCCGGCAGATCTGCTCGAAGGCGAGGTAGGCCGTAAAACAGGTGTACATACACTCGAAATGGATCTCCCAACTGCGCATGGAAACCCGGATACTGTCGTCGAGTACCGCGAGCAGTTTAGGTAAGGGCAGCACTTCTCGCTTAATACCCTGGAGGTATTCGAGCATCGCCAGCCACTCGCGGACGCAGGCCTGATAGTAATCCGGCCAACGGGTGATCAACTCCCACACCCGCTGTTGGAAAACGGCGGCCCGCGCCTCAATTTCCTCCGGGTCGGTAATAGGAAGCGGCGCCGGGTAGATCCGTCCGTAAAACAGGCGGAAATCAAACCCGCGCGAGGTCGGCAAGGAAAGGTGTTCCGCCGCATACTGGGAAGCGCGCGGCCAGTGATAGGTAGAGGCCCCCATCGGCGTGATCGGCGGATTATTGTGCAGCGAGTCGTGAAACCAGAAAAGTTTAAGATCTTCCTCCCGGAACCTCCTTTCCGGGAGCCATTCTACCGCCCCGGCCTCCAGATCCAGCTCAACCGCGTTACCCACGGACAAAAACCGCCCCCCATGTTTGTTTCTGTATGACGTTCACCTGGGATGGAACGTTGGAATGTTAGGAGGAAGAAACGGTATATCTTAGCGGGTGGAATCTTAATTCCTTATGGCAAGATGTCTTTTGGGACATTTGCTAATGCTGGGACTTATTATATAAGTAACAATCCTTTTCGTCTATATCTGAAGTAAGCGAAAAATAACGGGCATAATTGCCCGTTCCGGTCATAAGCCTGGCCGGTCGGGTCAAGTCAAGCTGCAGGCAAGGATGAGTTCCCGGGTGATTTTGGCCGCCAGCAGCGAGGTACAGTCGCCCACGTCCACCAAAGGATTGACCTCTACCAGGTCGAAGCCGACCAGGTTAACCCCGGGCAGGTGGCCCACGGCGCGAAAGATCTCCCCCGGAGTAACGCCCCCGGGCTCCGGCGTACCGGTGCCCGGCGCGTAGGCGGGGTCGAGCACGTCGATGTCGCAGCTCAAGTAGACCGGCCGCGACCGCAGTGCCGGCAGCACGGCCCACAGCCCTGCCAGCAAATCCTCGAGGTAGAGGCCGCCGGAAACGTCCTCCGACCCGGCTTGCCCGCCCGGTACGGGGTTATCGTCGCGGTTGGCTGGGGGAAGGGCAGGGCGCCGCAGCAGGGGGCGCACGGCTGCCAGCTCCTCCGGGGCCAGCGAGCGGATACCCATCTGGTAAAGCGGGATTCCCAGTCGCGCAACCAGGTGCATTACCGTGGCGTGGGAGAGCTCCTGCCCCAGGTACTCCTGACGGCGGTCGGCATGGGCGTCCCAGTGCAGCACAATCAGTCCTTCGTAGGCCGCGGCCAGGCCGCGTACGGCGGCATAGGTTAGAAGGTGCTCGCCTCCCAGGAGCGCTACCTTCTTCCCCTGTGCCGCCAGCCAGGCAACGCATTCTTCCACGCGATCAAGACTCGGCCCGACCGCGCCTGGCGCAAGCAGCAAATCACCTGCGTCGAAAAGGGCGGCTTGCCGCAGGGAGCGGTCAAAGAGAAGACTGTACTCTTCCAGCCCTACCGATACCTCGCGGATGCGCTGCGGGGCAAAGCGGGTCCCCGGGCGAAAGGAAGAGGTCACGTCGAGCGGTGCGCCAACCAGAACCACTCTGCTTTTCTCCCAGTCGGCCGTAGCGCCGAGAAAGGTCCTGGCCGGCTCCACCCACGGCAACGAAGGCGCCAACCTCGCACCCTCCCTTCGCCCTAGGGTTTTAGCAGTTCTCGGACAAAATTGGGTAAAACCAAGGCGGCGCGATGGACGTCGGGGTTGTAGTAACGGGTCGACACGCCCGGTGGTAGCGTGGGCTTGACGGCCGCGGGATCATGGCGTTTGCTTCCCAAGGTAAAGCTCCAGAGACCGCCGGGGTAGGTGGGAACGGGCGCAAGATAGACCTTGCTTACCGGGAAAAGGGCCGAAACGTCGAGGTAGATGCGTCGCAGGAGTTCCTGATTGAAGAAGGGGGATTCCGTCTGGGCGACGAAAATGCCATCCGGTCGAAGCGCCCGGTAGACATCGCCGTAGAAGGCGGCGGTGAACAGCCCTTCGGCCGGACCAACCGGGTCGGTCGAGTCCACGATGATGAGGTCATAGGCGGCGACTTGGCCGCGCACGTGGGCTACCCCATCCTCGAAAAGAATCCTCGCCTTTGGGTGCGCAAAGGCGCTGGCGATCTCGGGCAGGTACTGGCGGCAGACTTCTACCACCCGGCGGTCGATCTCGACCAGGGTTGCCAGCTCCACCGCCGGATGCTTGACTACTTCGCGCAGGGCGCCGCCGTCGCCGCCCCCGATGATGAGCACCCGGCGCGGCTCGGGGTGGGTGTTTAGCGCCACCCAGGTGATCATCTCGTGGTAAACGAACTCATCGGCCACGGTGGTCTGGATGACCCCGTCCAGGGTAAGGATGCGGCCGAATGGTTCGGTATCCAGGATGGCCAGTTCCTGGTAGGGCGTCTTCTCCCAGTGGAGGGTTTGCTTCACCCGGCAGGAAAGCGCGATCGTTGGTGTCTGCAATTCGGTAAACCAGAGACCCTTCATGTATCCTTCCCCCTGTGATGCCGCCGCAGCCAGGCCACAACAGCCGCGGCAAGCTTTTCTTCTTCCCCGAAGGTGAACCACGGTACCCCGGCGATGCCGGCCGGTATATCGGCCACCACCGCCACCAGTTCCCCGGGGGATGAGAGCAGTTCCGGGTTTACCGCCTTGCGAACCACTTCGATTTTTGGCCACGGCCCCCGCTTAAAACCTTCAAGTAGCACGAGATCAAACGGCCCCAGCGGGTACAAGAGTGCCACAAGGCTCTCCGGCGGCGTTTCGTGCCCGCTGGAATAAAAAAGCGCCCATCCCTGCGGCCCGCTTACGGCCACGGCGGTCGCCCCGGCCTGCCGTAGGCGGTCGCTATCCTTGCCGGGCACGTCCAGTTGCGTATGGTGCGTATGTTTGATGGCTGCCACCCGCCCTAGCCCCTGCCGGCGCAGGGCGGGTATCAGCCGCTCAACCACGGTGGTCTTCCCGGTTCCAGCCCAACCCACAACGGCGATTACCGGAACCGACACCTGCGGCGCCATTGGCTAGCTGGCGGCCGAAGGCGTTTCGGCCTTCGAGCTTTCTTCTTTTGCCTTATCCTTGTATTCCTGGGGGCGATAGTCGGTGCAGTGGAAACCGCTGCCACGGTAAAGAATGCTCACATTGCGGCTTAAAAGGCGTCTCACCGGCCCACCGCAGGTGGGGCAGGCGTTTAAAGGCAGCTCGGTGATCCGCTGTTGCATTTCAAAGACCCCACACCGCTCGCAACGATAATCGTAAGTAGGCACGGTCTCACCTCCAGGATGAATTTAGGAACGGCGCCTCAGGTAGAGTTATATGCAATCGGCCACGCTTTGTCAAGGGACCTGCCGTCTGGGTTATCCCCAGTTTGCCTCTTGCGGTCTTTGGCTCCCCGTCCCCAATTCTTACGGGCGATCTTTGGCACCCGGCGCTTGCCGCCAAGCTGTTGTCACGCCTAGTCGGCGTCCTCGGCCGTCACGTAAACGGCCGCGGCGGTAGTAGCGTCCAGGGCGACCTGGGCGAGCCCGACGTTAAGGACAAAACACGGGAAACGCTGGGCCACTTCCACCTGGACTCCGGGAAGAACGCCCAAGGAAAGGAGTTTTTGCAGGCGCAATCGGTCTGAGGTGTCCAGCCTGACCACCCGCCCCCTGCCACCTTTGGGCAGGGCGGTGAGGGGAAAGGGTCCGAGCCCGGCAGCGTCCCCCGCGCAGGGCCGGCGGTGCCAACCCCAACCACGGCGGCGCCGCAGCAGCGCCGCCGCGTAGCCGCAGTTTGGGCAACGGGCTCTGGCGCATTTCTTGCTCAGGGGACAACCGCCAAAGGCTGGGGCCGCCCCGGCGGTCTCGAAGACGTAGCCGCAAAGAGAGCACTTGATCCGGACCACCGCCCTTTCTCTCCCTCGAAATGCCAGTTTCTGGGAATCATTGAAATTCTGCTACAAGGTTAGCCCCGCAACCAGAAGCAGCCGGTGAAGCAAAAAGCCACAAGCAAAAGCAAAGGGGAAGATAAAAAGGACGATACCCAGGGCCGTGCGCCAACCTCTCTCCTTGAGCATCACCGAGAATTGCGCGATACAGGGCACGAAAAGGGTAAGGGTGGTGGCCGCCACCAGCATTTGGGTCCCCGTAAGGGCACCACCTGCAGCCAGGTCGTAAAGGCCGGCGGCGCCGTAGTCGCGCCGGAAAAAACCGTAGAGGAAGACCGGCGCCATCGCCGGCGGTAGGCCAATGGCCGTGGTCAGCGGCGTCAGCGCCCGCACGGCCAAAGGGAAAAGGCCAGTAAGACGGCCGGCCCAGATCAAAGTGCTGGCGAGGAGGAAGAAGGGTAGCACCTCCAGGAGGTACCACTGGATCCGCGCCAGGGTCTTTGCCAGGACGTTACCTAGCCGTGGCCAGCGCAGCGGCGGTATGTCCATATAAAAACCCCGCCCGCTGCCTGGGAGGACGCGCGCGGCAAGATAGCCGACCAAAAGAAGGATAAAAAGGACGATTCCGGCCCAAAGAAGCAAGGCCAGCGGCCGGCCGGAGAGGATGGCAAGGATCACCCCCAGTTGGGCGGAGCAGGGAATGGCTAGGGCGAGAAGGAGCGTGGCAATGACCCTCTCCTGCCGGGTTTCGAGGGTACGGCTGACCACCGTGGCCATAGTGTCGCAGCCAAAGCCCAAGACGAGGGGGATTACGGCCCGCCCGTTGAGACCGATTGCCTTGAAGAACCGGTCTGCCAGCAGGGCCAGCCGGGGCAGGTAGCCACTATCCTCGATCAGGGAGAATACCAGAAAGAAGATGCCGACAATGGGGAGGATAATGGCCACCGCGTAGCGCAGGCCCAGGGTTACCAGGCCGTAATCGAGCGCGAGTAACTCCTGTAACCAGGGCCAGGGAATGGAGGAGCACACCAGGGAGTTAATCCAGGGGTTTAACCACGCCTCGAAAACCCGGCTTTCCAGGAAGTCCACCACTGTGCCCGCGCCAAAAACACCCACCGCCTGGTAAAGGCCGAAGTACAGCACGAGGCCGAGAATGGGCAGGCCCGGCCAGGGACGCATGGTCCACGCACCCAGTCTGTTCCCCCAGCCTTGCCGCTGCCGGGCCGGCAGGGAGACCACGTCCGCGGCCAGGGTGGCCGCCGCCTCGTGGTAATGGCGCAGCAGCGTATAGTTCAAAGGCTCGCCCAGCCGGTCTTGGGTTTCCTGCACGATCCGCCGGACTTGCTCCACCCGCTCTCCCTCCCGCGCCGCCACCAGGTACCACGCCTCGGCGTCGTCGGCGAGTAGCAGGAGGGCAAGCGCGCGCGGCGCCAGGGGATACTCGGCCGCCAAAAGCGAAACGATTGCGGCCACGGCCTCTTCCAGCACGGGCGGGTAAGGGAAAAGCAGCGGCGGGGCGGCGGCCATCAGCCGACCTTCCTTTCCTCACCCTTGGCCGACCGGTACCAGGAAGCGATCCGGGCCTTAAGCTCGTCCACCCCACGGCCGCCGGCCGCCACCGTACCGACCACCGGGACGCCCAGGCGCTGCTGCAGCAGGCTGAGGTCGAGCCGTATGCCCAGCCTTTCCGCCTCGTCAAGAACGTTAACCACCAGGATGAGGGGCAACCCCGTTTCTAGGAGCTGGAGGGTGAGGGAGAGAAGGCGGGTCAGATGCCGCGCCTCGACGACATGTAGTATCAGGTCCGGTCTATCCCAGAGGAGAACGGTCCGCGCCACCCGTTCTTCTTCGGTGATGGGCAGGAGGGAATAGAGGCCGGGTGTATCGATTACCTCCCAAGTGGTGCCGTCGATGACCGCCCTGCCTCGCGCCACCTCGACCGTCGTGCCGGGATAATTCGATACTGTGACGTAGATGCCGGTAAGGGCATTAAACAGGGCGCTCTTGCCCACGTTAGGCGTTCCCACCAAAACCAACCTGGGCATCCCCGCCCTTCCCCCGGGGTGGGCCACCATGCCACCGGGATCGCGGTTCACCGGGCTGACGCTCCTGCCACTGAAACTCATTCTCAATTGCCCTCCCGCAAAATGGCCGTGCGCCTTTTCCGGCACATCCGGCCCGTTTCAGCTCCAGTATATGATAACGCCTCTCAGTTGTCAAGTTAATGTTGGCTTAATGTTGGCCGGCCGCAATGAGCACGTTTTGTTGGTGTTGAGGGTCAAGGGAGTTCGTATTATGGCTTCGGCTATTCAAGAAGTAAACGTCAAAGTGACCGCCGAAATCGTTATCGAAAATGCTTTCCACGCCGTGAGGCATTCCGGCGATGGAAGCGGCCAGCAGTCTACCCTCTACCTCTAGCAGCACCGGCCTCTTGCTCCAGGACCAGCGGCCGCCGAAGAGCTGCTTCATCACGGCGGTATCCGCAGGGGTGAGCGGTTCGGAGTCGGCGTGGTTGGACCCGCCCAGATGGCGTACCCGGAAGCGGTTGCCGGTGTAGAAATCGATAATGCTGGCCTCGCAGCCCACATTGTAGACCCAGCGTGCCCACTCCCACTCGAGCAGTTCCCCGTAACCGGGGCGCTGCTCGCCCCGGGGGCCTTCCACCGCTACCGGCTCGCTGCTGCCGGCCGGGATGTACAGGGGCTGGCCCGGCATGAGGGTAAGGGAATGAAGCCGGTTGGTGCGCTCAATGGCCGCCACACTGGTGCGAAAACGCAATGCCAGGCCGCTCAAAGTATCACCGGCGACGACGCGGTAGAGGATCACCCTTTCTGAGTCGGTACTACGGTCGCCGGGCGCGGGCCGTGCCCGCGGTACCTGGAGGAGCTGCCCCTCAAGCAAGAGGGGGGAGGCCAGACCGTTATCCTGTTGCAGGCGCTCGACGGAAGTGCCAAAGCGGCGGGCGAGCAGGGAGAGCGTGTCGCCCA
>JACIYD010000549.1 GCA_014360105.1 Clostridia bacterium | reverse complement strand
CTACCTTTCTTCCCTCCTTTGCTATTTAGGTTATTCGGGCGTCGCTATTCGGTGATGGATGGGACTGGTAAGTGTGTCCCAAGCGGCAAGGAGTCACGGGGCTGCCCCGGGGCGACACGTCTTGTTCTAGACGCGCCGTCTTAGCCACGGCTAAAGCAACAGCCGCAGGGTTGCCTTGCGGGGTTCCCCCAACTTGTTTAACCTGGAGAAACTTGGCCCCGGTCAAAAGGCCTTGCTAGCCCGCCTCGATGTAGCGGAGCCGCTGCGGCAACGGCTGCTGGCTCTCGGCCTGGTGGTTCCGGGCACGGTAATTGAGGCTTTGGGCAAGAGGATGGAGGAATAACGTGAGCGGGCAGGAGCAATTCTACAAAGTATGCGGTTACGCCCTGCAGCAGCAGGAGCAAGCCGCCCTTACGGACAGTATGGAGGACTACGTAGAGATGCTCTATCGCCTCTCCCTCGGCGGACAGGAGGTCCGCCTGCACGACCTGGCCGCGGCCCTTCACATAAGACCGCCCTCGGCGAGTCGCATGGCGCAAAAGCTGGCCCGACGAGGATTCCTAAGGCGTTTCTCGAGCATTACCGGCAACACTACGCCGCTCAAGAATGAGAAGCCGAAAGCAAATCCCCGCGGAACCCTTCCAGGCTGTTGTTGAGGAAGTACTCTTCCCGCTTTTTAATATCCGGTGGTAGCGCGGGAAAGCGCATCAGTAAGGGGTCTCGCTGCAACAAAGCCGTGCGGACCAGCTCAAACCAAGCCTTTTCGTCAACCGCCCGGCCGAGCAAATCCGCCGCTACTTCCCGCCAGAGAAAGAGCTGCGCGCGGTGAAGGGTGAGAATCTCCCGCGCCTTGGTGTTGGCCCCGTAATGGCCATGGCAAAGGAGGGTCCCCTCCAGGTTGAGATGAAGCAGCTTGTCCAGGGAGGCCACCGCCTCTTCGAAGAAGAAACGCGGCGGCGTGGCGGGCCGCAGGTAAAGGCCGTCTACGTTCCGGTGAACCCCGGCCGCCTCACCGACAAAGAGGATGTTCCGGTACCGGTAACAGACATGATGAGAAGCGTGCCCGGGAGTCTCGATCACCTCCACGTACGGGACGCTTTCTACCAGATGGGCCTGTGACAGCGGCCGCGGCCGCCCGTAGTACGGGGCGAGCTCCTCCATCACCTTAAGGCTCGCTTCCCACAAGGCCTGGGGGGCCACGAGATGCGGCCGGCCCCGGGAGTGGGCAA
>JACIYD010000548.1 GCA_014360105.1 Clostridia bacterium | reverse complement strand
TCACCATGCCCCGGCTAAGTTGGACGCGACGATACGCCGCGGGGGTGCCCCGAAAGGGATGGCACAGTCCGGCGCCGGGGGAACATACCGCTCGTGGCCTTGACCAACTCGACAAAGAGAATTACCGTCACGCTGGCAATCCCCGCTACTACCCAGTCCAGCACTCCCAGCGGCACGACGTGAAAGGCCCGCGCCAGGCCGGGGACGTACAGAACCAAGAGGGCCAACCCAAAGGAAGATACGACCGCCAGGTTCAGCCAGCGATTACCGAACCAGCCGATCTGGAAAAGGGAGTAACGGTCATGGCGGCAGTTATAAGCGTTTAAGAGCTCAAAGACGATCATGGTCGCCATCGTCATCGTCTGGGCCTTCATTACTAAAAACGCGTCAAGGCCTAAGCCAATGGAGGTTGCCTGGTGGGCACAGACCGTCAGCCCCGCTGGTCCTCCTAGACGCCAATACCAGAAGAAGATTCCCAGGAGGAAGATGGTGATCCAGGTGCCGATGCCGCCGATCAGCCCCACAATTCGGCGCGTGAAGACGCCTTCCTTGGGGTCGCGCGGCGGGCGACGCATGATGTCCGGATCCGGGGGGTCGACTCCCAAAGCCAGGGCCGGCAGTCCGTCGGTAACCAGATTGATCCAAAGGAGGTGAATGGGTGCCAGGGGAATAGGCCAGTTGAGAAGGGCCGAGAAAAAGCAGACCAGAATCTCAGCAATGTTGCAGGAAAGGAGGAAAAGGAGGTATTTCTTGATGTTGTCGAAGATGCACCGGCCTTCCTCCACTGCCCGCACGATGGTAGCAAAGTTATCGTCGGCCAAGACCATGTCGGCCGCTTCTTTGGTAACATCGGTGCCGGTGATGCCCATGGCCACGCCGATGTCGGCCTTTTTAAGCGCCGGCGCGTCGTTAACCCCGTCGCCGGTCATGGCCACCACCTGCGCTTTCTCCTGCCAGGCGTCCACAATGCGCATCTTATGCTCGGGCGAAACGCGGGCGTAAACGACCACTTCCTCGACACGCCGGGCAAATTCCCTTTCGTCTAGACCATCGAGCTCGGGCCCGGTAAGGGCGTAGCGCTGTTCCTGGTCCGGCGTCAGGTCCTTGAGAGCCACTGGCAACTGGCCCAGTTCCGCGGCGATGGCCAGAGCGGTAAGCTTATGGTCCCCGGTGACCATCACCGCCCGGACGCCGGCCTCCTGGCAGGTCTTGATGGCCGCCTTCACCTCCTCC
>JACIYD010000547.1 GCA_014360105.1 Clostridia bacterium | reverse complement strand
ACCAAGCCGTGGACTAAGACGACGCCGGGCTCCTACCGATTATGGAAAAGTTCCCTGACTACCTCTTCCTTGGGGATTTTCAGGTGGTCAGCCACGTCGGCCAGGATGCCGCGGAGCGTGCCGACCCTAAGAGGGCTGTGCCCGGGCACCGTGATATGGTGCTCCCCTCCCAGGGTTGTGGTGAGGCGGAAGTGGCTCCCCGTCTGGCGCGTCACCCGCTAGCCGTACCTCGCCGGAAGCCTGGCCAGCTCTTCGCCGCTAACGTCCCTGGGCAGCCTCACACCGCCATAACCTCGTCCTTCACGATGTGCAGGCGGATTACCCGCGGCATGTCTTTGTCTTCAAAGTGGCAGCGCACCGCGTCCCGCACGTTGCTCCTTATTTCGTCCAGGTTTTCGCCCTCGGTGAATATAGAGTAGCCGAGGGAGCGCGCCGTGTAGCCGCCTTCCGGGGCTTCCTCGATCAAAAAGATTATCTCCTGGTCCAATTCGGTCGCCTCCCCACTCGGGAGCTTTTTGCCCCGGAGAGAACCGCTTCTCTACCAAGGGTTTAAAGGGTCCATGACCAATATAGCATACCCGAGGGCGCCGTTCAATTATGCCGCGGGAGCCGCCGACTCCCGCGGGCAACAGCCCGCCTCTTTTACGTTTGGCAGTGGCACGGCCTACGCCAGCGCCGGCACGGTGGGCATCAGCACCGGCGCGGTATCGCCGGGCGCGCTCAGCTTCGACCGCAGCGGCAAGCTCACCCTCGATACGGCAGAGCTCACCGCCGCGCTTGAGGCAGACCCGGACGGCGTTTACGAGCTCTTCGCTTCGAGCGAGGCCAAGGGAATCGCCGTACGTCTTACCCCAGGGCAACAGGTACGGCGGTGCAATACCGCCGGCCATGAGCTTTCCCTCCTGAGTCGCCTCATACGGTTAACGTCACCTGCAGGGAAGCGCTACCCCTACAGTGCCTTGACACCATCCCCCACATCAAGCGCGGTTGCCCCTCGCTTTCGGCCGTGGTATGATGGCACCGGGAGGGCAGAAGATGGGCGGTGCGGAAATAAAGCGGCGCCAGAACGAGCGCAAGTTTGGCTAATTGGGAATCCTTGCCCGGCGGCGGCCGCCGCTACTGGTACGAAGTCGCCGGCCGCGGCGGGCGGAAGGCCCGGTACGTTAAGGACGTTGACAGCGAAGAAGAGACCGTCCGCTTCTGGCAAGAAATATACGACGAGCAGGGGAAGCTGGT
>JACIYD010000546.1 GCA_014360105.1 Clostridia bacterium | reverse complement strand
AAAGGTGCGCAACTGGTCAAGCTTCCGCTGGCCGGTCTCGGTGACCAGGGGGAGCTGGCTTTGGGGGATTACTTCGCGTATGGGCCGACCCACGGCCTGTTCGGCCGGGATGCCGAGGATGCGCTCGGCGGCCGGGTTGAAAACGGTTATCTTGTTGTCCTGGTCGACGACGATGATCCCTTCAAAAGAATACTGGACAATGGACTTGAACTTTGCGGCTTCGCGGCGTTCGGTTTGGCGTACACGCGCGATTTCTCTGGCCTGACGGTACGCTTGGAGGATGGCTTCAACACCGGGATAGATGGGCACGCACTGGCAGCCGAGGCTTTGAGCCAGAGTGGCTACTAAACCACCGCTTACCACAGCGCGGCATCCTTCCGCTTTGGCCTGCCGTAGCTTGGCCAGCCCGTCCTCCTGGTCGCGGTAAACGTACTCATGGATGTCGCACTGGGTGATTTCCTTAAGGGTCGCCAGGTGGGGGTTGGGGTGGCGGAATTCGAACAGGGCCACGGGCTGGCCGTACTGCGCTTTAGCGCGCTGCAGCGCACAGACGGTATCAAAAGGGCCGACCGGAATGGCCACGACGGGTACGGCCAGCTTGGTACGCAGGTGGCGAGCATTACCCTCGGTGGTGACAAAAACCTCCGTGCCTTGCTCCTGCGCGGCATAGGCCAGCGGTTCCGCGGCTTCGATCGCGCCCTCAATAATGTGCGGCGGTTCGGGCAGAATGCTCAAGGCCTCTTTAATGGCAGTAGTGAGTTCTGCGTAAGGAGAAATAAAGCATACCTCGGAAGCCATGGTTTTCGGCCTCCTTGTAATTGGAGATGATTTAAGTTTATAACAGTTAGACGATAAAGACAAGAGGTTAATTACATACTGATGTTCTATCTATGGAACGTTGTTCCTTAGTTGAAACATACTTTCTTGGGGCAAAATCTGGTCTCACCAGAGGAACGGTTCGCTTGCGAAACACTTGGTGCTTCGTGTGCTTTAGTCCCTAAGCTTTTCATACGATTTTTCCCATTCTTTAGGTTGGCACGACTCTTGCAGAGCAAGGACTGAGGAGTAGAGCTGGCTCCAGGAATTCATGCTGCGGGCCGGCG
Source organism: Clostridia bacterium (assembly GCA_014360105.1). GTDB lineage: Bacteria > Bacillota > DSM-521 > Neomoorellales > SLTJ01 > JACIYD01. The sequence goes on along the minus strand of JACIYD010000546.1, from coordinate 136 downwards.
AAGAACCAAAAGCATATATGGGAGGCAGTATATCGATGGCCAAAGACATTACCACTTTGCGCGGAGCCTTGGAGTACATCAAGCAAATGGGAGAGCTCCTCGAAACCAACGTCGAGGTCGACCCGCATCTGGAGAT
>JACIYD010000545.1 GCA_014360105.1 Clostridia bacterium | reverse complement strand
CTCCATGAAGGAAATCAGGGCGCTCGAGGCGCGCATTTCCTCTTCCAGAAAGATCACTTCGGCCGTGGTCAGATTGGCCATTTTTCTCTTCACCTCCCAGAATTCCAGTTTCTGGGGCTTGAGCCTGGATAGGATTCCGCGACTGCAAGCCAACCCCTCTATAGTTTGCGGCGGCGGGGCGCCGGATATGCTAAAAGAAGGAATTTAGCGTGCCGGGGCGAACTATGCCTTGGACTTGAATGCGGGGGGAGAAGCAGTGCTCGGTTTGGTGGAAGAAGTAGCCGCCCCGGTGGCCCTGGCCCAAAGGGCGGGGGAGCTTCTGCGGGCGCGCGGTCTGACGGTGGCCACGGCGGAGTCGGCTACCGGAGGGCTGATCGCCGCGCTTCTGACCGCGGTGCCGGGGAGTTCGGATTATTTCCGCGGCGGCGTGGTAGCTTATGCCAACGAGGTGAAATCCCGGTTGCTCGGGGTACGGGAGGCGGTGCTGGCGGAGTACGGCGCCGTAAGCGAGATTGTCGGCCGGCAGATGGCGGAGGGGGTGCGGCAGTTGCTGGCGGTAGACATCGGGCTGGCGGATACGGGCATTGCCGGCCCCGGGGGAGGGAGTGCGGCCAAGCCGGTAGGGCTGTTTTATCTTGGCCTGGCGACCCCGGTGGGGACGCAGGTGCAGGAACTGCGCCTGCAAGGGGATCGTCGGCAAAACCGCGAGGCAGCGGCCCTGGCCGCCCTGGCGCTGCTTGTCGCCTACCTGGAGGGAAGCGGGACCATTTCTCTTGGACCCGCCGAATAGGCGCCGCGGAGGTGAGGATTATGGAGGAGCGGCACGTGGTGACGGCTTTTTTGGTGCACGGCAGCCGGGTGGCCCTCTTCCGGCGCAGCGAGGCGGTGGCGACCTACCGCGGGCGGTGGGCCGGTGTCAGCGGCTCGCTGGAAGCGGGCCGGAGTGCGGAAGAGCAAATGTGGCAGGAAGTGGCCGAGGAAACCGGACTGTCGTGCCGGGACGTCTGGCGGGTGGCACGGGGGCAGCCGCTCGAGGCGGTGGACGCGGCCTTGAACCGGAAATGGGTGGTCCACCCGTTCCTGCTGCGGATCAAGGACCCGACAAGGGTGCGCCTTGACTGGGAGCACAGCGAAATGAAATGGGTGGCGCCGGAGGAGATCGCTACCTACCCCACCGTGCCGCGCTTGTGGGAAACCTGGCAGCGGGCAGTGCAAGCGGAGGACAACGACCCGGTGACCGC
>JACIYD010000544.1 GCA_014360105.1 Clostridia bacterium | reverse complement strand
CCGCGCTAAAGCGGACCTGGCCTGGTAAACGATCTCGTCCGCCTTCAAGGCAAGGCGGTACCCGCCGCGGCCGGCGCTGGCTCCTACTTCGCGCAAGAACCAGTCCACGGCGCGGTAAACGGCTTCCGGCTTGGGGTAGGAAGTGGCAGCATTGTCCAGATAAACGCGGCGCCTGTTCGCGCCCATGAGAAATCGCCTTCCTAACTTACTTACCAAATACTTGCCGAATACGGCGAATCGAAAGTAGTAATCCCGCCCTTAGGCGGACGGCTGACCCCCTCTACCCACAGCAGCAACCGCCACCAGGCGCCGGACCTCCTCCGCGCAGCCGGAAAAACCGACGGAGGTTCTCCGGTACCTCCGGCGCTCGAGGCGGGGCCGCGGCCTCCTGCCGGTTGCCGTAGGCAGCCCGGAGCAAAGCCTCAACCAACAGCGCCTTTGGCGGCACCACGTACTCCTCGCCGTTGTAGGTCCAAACCCGGCAGTTAACGTCGTCACCGCAGAGGTCACTGCAGCTCTCACAAAGGTTCTCCCGCAACTCTTCCTGCACGTCGCGGCCGTTCACGCGGATGGTGGGCGAACTGACAAAGCCAAGGTCGCGCGCCTGCTCTTCGCTCTGGACGTGGATTTTGCGTAGCTCTAACTCGATCCTAGTGGTGCGCAGGACCGGCGTTACTTCAGCCAGAGCCTCATCCAAGACCTGTTCCGTTTCGCGGCAGCGCGAGCACTTCTCAAGGTCGAGGTAAAGGAACTCGACGAGCAACTGCCTCGGCGGAACCGCCCTACCAGTTGCGGGGCTGCAGCACGCGTCGGCAAGGGAGGCGCGGGAAACTTCCTGGCAGCCACAGGGCGCCGCAAATTGGCCGGCGGACGGCGAAGGAGCTACCTTGGCTGGCCGACCCGCCTCGTTCCGGGCGCCCAGACTTGCCTCCAGCCTCATAAGGATGTCTTCATCTGTGGGCAGGGAGCCACACTGGCCGACATTGCTGTAGATCACGGTATCATCCAACAGCACCTCGAAGATACCGCCCTCGCCTACCACGAGTTGTACTTCCAGGCCAAGTGCGCCTTTGATAGCGGCCGCCATCCTGGCGGCGTGTACACCATAGCCTCAGGCCAGGCAGTAAACGATTCTCACTGGCACGCGATCCTCCGGACCGTGTTGCGCAGCCGTGGACACGTCGAATGCACCTCCTTCTAGGGGCATGGCCGGGTGCCGGGAACGTTGGAGCTTTAAACCCGGTG
>JACIYD010000543.1 GCA_014360105.1 Clostridia bacterium | reverse complement strand
AGGTTACGTAATAGCCCCTGAAGTACGCCCGCGGCACCGACCAGCGGCGACTGCAGGCTGCCCAGTACCCGCGCAAGGAGTTCGTCACGCGGAGGCAGTTCGGCCAGCGTCTTGATCTCCTCTAGCGAGAGTACCTGCGTACCGAGCAACCCACCCTTGATTTCCAATGCTTTGTGGTCCCGGGCAAACTCCTGCAACACGCGCGCGGGCGCCGCTACATCTTTGTCTGCCAGCGCCACTGCCGTAGGACCCACGAGATACCTTTCCGCGGCCTCGAGGCCAAGACCGCGAACGGCAAGACGGGTCAGGGTGTTCTTTACGACCTGGAATTGTGCTCCCGCCTGGCGTAGGCGGTGACGTAACTCCGTGAGTTCGCTCACCTTAAGACCGCGATAGTCGGCAAAAAGCACCCCTTCACTCTTACCAAGGCTCTCTCTCAAGGCGGCAACGATGGCTTCCTTGTCGGCACGCCGCTTACCCATTCCTTCACCTCCCGCGAGAAAAAACGAAGCTCCTGCTTCCCAGGAGCTTTTGTGCACCGGCCTAATCAAGGGCAACCGCTTGCGGCCGCGTGGCGGAGCTTGCCACGGGCCGTCCCGGTTTGCCCTCCCTTGCCTCTCCTGGCCTCGGCAGGAAATTAAGCCCTTTCGGCACCTGCTGTCTGTGGCCCGAGCGCTAACGAGGTAGCGCCTTTTGCGGATTGATCTTGATACCCGGCCCCATGGTACTGGAGACGGTAATGCTCCGGAGGTACTGTCCTTTTGCCGCCGCAGGCTTGGCCCGGACCAGTGCCTCGATCAGCGTACGGAAGTTCTCGAGCAGTTTCTCCCGCTCAAACGTTACCTGGCCGAGTGGTACGTGGACGATCCCCGTGCGGTCTGTGCGATACTCTACCTTACCGCCCTTGGCTTCCTTGACCGCCCTTTCCACATCAAAGGTGACCGTCCCGGTTTTCGGGTTGGGCATGAGGCCCCGCGGTCCCAGGATACGCCCGAGCTTACCCACGGTCCCCATCATGTCGGGAGTGGCAATGGCCATATCAAAATCGAGCCAGCCACCTTGAATCTTTTCTACCAGATCTTCGGCGCCGACGTAATCGGCTCCAGCGGCTTCGGCCTCCTTGGCCTTTTCCCCCTTGGCAAAAACGAGCACCTTCCGCGTCTTGCCCGTCCCGTGGGGCAGCACCACCGTTCCCCGCACCTGTTGGTCGGCATGCCGCGGATCGACTCCCAGGCGGACCGCCACTTCCA
>JACIYD010000542.1 GCA_014360105.1 Clostridia bacterium | reverse complement strand
AAAGCTGCATCTGGGTGAGGGTAAGGGAAGTGGCGGTCCATGGCGAAGCTAGGCCGACAGCGCGCAGTCCTGGAAATCATTACGCAGCAGGCGGTTTCCACCCAGGGCGAGCTGGCGAGCGAGCTGCGCAAACGCGGTTTCCACGTCACGCAGGCAACGGTATCCCGCGACATCAAGGAACTGGGCCTGGTGAAGGTACCGGCGGGCGGAGGCGGTTACCGCTATGCCCTCGCCGGAGGGCAACAACTGGGCGAGGTTTATGCCAGGATGGAGCGCCTTTTCCGGGATTCGGTAATCAACCTGGACTACAGCGAGAACCTCATCCTTATCCGTACGCTCCCCGGCACGGCGCACGCCGTGGCCTCCTGCATCGACAGTATCCGCTGGCCCGAAATCATCGGCACGGTGGCCGGTGACGATACCATCCTCGCCATTATCAAGCCGAAGAAAATGGTGTCCGCCGTGATGGAAAAGTTCCGCCGGCTCATGAGGTGAGGGCGTTGCTGGCAAACCTTTATGTGGAAAACCTGGCCCTGATTGAGCGACTCGAGCTGGAGCTAGGCCCGGGATTCAACGTCCTCACCGGTGAGACCGGGGCGGGCAAGTCGCTCGTGGTCGATGCGGTCAACCTGCTTCTGGGGGCAAGGGCTTCGGGGGAACTCATCCGCGCCGGCGCGGAACGGGCCGTGGTCCAGGGGATCTTTCTTTGCCCGGCCGCGCCGCCTCTCGTCTCGCGCCTGGCGGAACTGGGGCTGGCGCCGGAGCCGGACGGTACAATTGTCTTGAGCCGGGAGCTCAACCGCAGCGGCCGCAACCTTTGCCGGGTCGGCGGGAGAGTCGTCGGCTTGGGCGTTTACCAGGAGCTCGGTCGCTTCCTGGTGGATGTGCACGGGCAGCACGAGCACCAGTCTTTACTGGAGCCCCAGGCCCAGCTTCTTCTGCTCGATTCTTTCGGGGGACAAGCCTTACTCGCCGCGCGCCGGGAGGTGAGCGCCGCCTGGCAGCGCTGGCAGGAAGCGGCGGCCTTGCTGGCCGACTGGCAACGGCAAGAGGAAGAGGAAGAGCGGCTCAAGGAACTCTGGGCTTATCAGGTGGCGGAAATCGACGCCGCCCGGCTCCGGCCGGGTGAGGAAGAGGAACTCGAGGCGGAGGCGCGGCTGTTGGCCGCGGTGGAACAACTGGCCGCGGCCACCACCGGCGCCTATCAGTTGCTCTACGGCGGGACGGGCGAAACCAGTGCTTACGACCTCATCAACC
>JACIYD010000541.1 GCA_014360105.1 Clostridia bacterium | reverse complement strand
TCTCATAAGAAAACAAGGCCAATCCCTCCCATTTCTTCCCAAAAACATTCGCCATATCGTATTTCCTTCCTTCCGTAAAACTGTTTGCAATAGTCTGACTTCATCCCGAAAGGTTCTTTCGGCAAGACGGTATTGCCGGCAAGCAGACAGCCAGAGAATTGCCTTAGGCTTCCAGCGGAGTCCTTTCCTCAGTCTCGAACGGGAAGTCTAAAGCCGGGTCACCCCTGGCTTTTTCTTTCTCTTCCAGGAAGTCGACCGTTTCCAGCCGCATCAATTCTTCCCGCGTTGCCGCACCCTGGCGCAACAAGCGTACCGCCTGGCGGCGCATCGCCCGCTCGAGAAGGTTACGTACCAGGCGGGCGTTGCCCTGGGCGGCTTTTCCCTCCAGTACTAGCTGGCGGAGGCGGCGCTCCAGGTAGCCCGCGGCGCCGGGGCTTAAGAAATAATCCCGCTCGGCCAAAAGGTATTCGGCGATCGCGAACAGTTCCGCGGCTGTATAATCGGGAAAGTCGAGTTGCAGCGGCAGCCGGGAGCGCAGGCCCGGATTGGTGCGCAAGAACCACTCCATCTCGCGCCGGTAGCCGGCAAGCACGAGGACAAATTCGTTCCGGTGGTGCTCCATGGCCCGCACAAGGGTATCGACGGCCTCGCGGCCGAAATCCTTGTCCCCTCCCCGCGCCAGGGAGTAAGCTTCATCGACGAAGAGAATGCCCCCCAGGGCCTTTTTCACCTGTTCCCGCGTCCTTTGCGCGGTATGACCGATGTATTCCCCGACCAGGTCGGCCCGTTCCACCTCCAAGAGGTGCCCCCGGCTCAGCACGCCCAGTTCTTTGAAAAGGCGGCCCAGGAGGCGGGCCACCGTAGTTTTACCAGTACCGGGATTGCCGCAAAAGACCATGTGGAGCACGGTAGGCTCGCTGGCGAGCTTCTCTCTGCTGCGCCACTGGCCGACGGCCACGTAGGCGTAAATCTCCCTGATAAGGCGCTTGACCTGGTCGAGCCCGACCAGCCGGTCCAGTTCGGCCAGCGCCTCCGGCTCGGGCCGCTCCGCTTTTTCCGCCCCGCCCTTCGCTCCCCGCTCACCGTTCCTTCCCGTTCTGGGTGGCCGCAGATCGCGCCGTACGCGCCGTACATCTCTTGCGCCGTTTTCCCCCGATACGACCGGTGATCCCGGGGCGCAGGCAGGCGGGACGGGCGGACCTATTGCGCTGCCATAAACCAGATTGAGCCGCGGCATCTCTCATTCCTCCCGCGCGGCA
>JACIYD010000540.1 GCA_014360105.1 Clostridia bacterium | reverse complement strand
CGGTACGTAGGTTAAAAGGAAATAGAGGACAATCTGCCTCGCCGTCGCCGTGAACCAGGGAACCTTAAGACCCAGACCGAGCAACAAGACGGGAGCAACGCCAAAGAACAGCGCCCAGATGGCTATGGTGTAAGCAATGAGTAGGGTGAGGTTGCCCCAGCCGCCCTGTAAAAGGAGGGTAAGGGTACGACTGAACTTTACTACCTCCTTCTCGATGGCGGCGGCAATTTGCTCGGGATTATGTAAGAAAAGGCGGAAAGGGACCACCCGCAAGAAGCGGGAGGCCAGCCTTTCCACCAGGGGTGGCCGGTAGACGAAATAAAAGAAAAGGAAAAACGAGGCAAGCATGATAGCAACGGCACCGATTGCCGCCGCTACCAGCCAGCGGCTGAGTTCCAGGGCATGCCAACTGCAGAGCAGAAGCGCCGGCACGGCCACAGCAAAGAAGCCGAAGGTCAGCAAAAGCCGCACGCTGACCATCGCCAGCGACCGATCGAGCGGTATTCCCCGCCGCCACAAGAGGTAGGTGGCCACGGGCGGTCCGCCGCCCGCGAGGGGGGTGACAGCGGCTGCAAAATTACTGGCCAGGTGAACCTGCACCGCCGACCAGAAGCCGATCCGGCTGCCGATTAGCGCCAGGATGGCCTTGGTGCGCAAGCCCTCCATCAACCACAATCCTACGACCAGCGCCAGGGCAAGGCCAAAATAGGGGCCCCAGACTTTCACAGACGGCAACGGCACCCCGCCGTCCGCGGTCAAGGCCGCCAGGAAGACCAAGCTTCCCAGACCTAGAATGACCGCCAGAAGCAAGCCGCGCCAGTGCCTACGGCCCACCAGGTGCGTCATGCGCCTTCCACCTACTCGGCCGAGGCACCGGCCTGGACCTCCTGCTGTTTCTGTGCCCAAATGTTGTCCGCCAGCTCGCCCCAGGCCACGGAATACGGCTTGATCTTGTCCACGAATTCATCAATGGTCTCGTCTTGATGTAACTGCGTGGGGTACGCGCCGGATTCTTTGACGATGTCCCGCAGCATCTCCGGGTTGTCAATAATGGGGCAGGGCCGACGCAAATTGGGGTGGAAAGGCTGGCGTTTCTGGTAGGCCTTGAACAGCGGATTCTGGAGCGCCTCCTTTAGGCTCACATCTTTGATATTGCAGGTGGCATAATGCACGAAGGCGCAGGGCTCAACCTCCCCAGCCGCATTGATATGGAAGTAAGTGCGGCCGCCGGCAATACAGCCGTTTACCGCCTCGCCGTCA
>JACIYD010000054.1 GCA_014360105.1 Clostridia bacterium | reverse complement strand
ATCCCGGAAGTGGTGCGGGTTCTGCAGGAAAAGCGAACCGGCAGAGAGAAGCTGTATATCATGCCCCACCGCTGCCCGGAGTGCGGCTCGGAAGCGGTACGGCCGCCGGGAGAGGCGGCACGGCGCTGCACCGGCGGACTTGCCTGTCCCGCCCAGGTGCGCGAAGGGATCATTCATTTTGCCTCGCGTGACGCCATGGACATCGAGCACCTGGGGCCGGCGGTGGTGGGCCAGTTGCTCGAAGCCGGTTTCATCAAGGATGCCGGCGACCTTTACTACCTGCACGAGCGTTACGACGACCTGATCAAGCTGGAACGCTTCGGCCCCCAGTCGGCGAAAAACCTGCTGGAGGCCATCGAGCGGAGTAAAAAGAATAGCCTGGCGCAGCTTATTTTTGCCCTCGGCATCAGACACGTAGGGAGCCGCGCGGCGCGTTTGCTGAGCGAACATTTCGGGTCGCTGGAGCGCCTGATGCAGGCGACGGAAGCGGAGCTGGTGGCGATTCCCGAGATCGGCCCCAAGATCGCGGCCAGCGTGGTCGAGTTCTTCCGTCAGGAGGTTAACCGGCGGGTGCTGGCAAAACTGGTGCGGGCCGGGGTAAACACAAAGGAGGAGATCACTCGGGGCCCGGCGCCCCTCGCCGGGAAAACCTTTGTCCTTACCGGCGCGCTCAGCTCTCTTACGCGCAAGGAGGCGCAGGAGTTCATCGAAAGGCTGGGCGGGCGGGTAGCCTCCAGTGTCAGCCGGCAGACCGATTATGTGGTGGTGGGGGAGAATCCGGGCTCCAAGTACGAGCGGGCGGTCGCCCTGGGCATCAACCTGCTGGACGAGGCCGCCTTTAAGGAATTGCTGGCCGGCTACGGCATCGCGGTAAACCGGGGATAGGGTCTGCCCCATGGGCGCGACACCAACACAAAAGGAGATTACGTGGTCGAGTTAGCAGCAATAGGGAGATTACGGGGAGGAAAACGTGGTGATCATTTCCAGAGAAGAAGTCGAGCACGTCGCCTGGCTGGCGCGGTTGGAGCTTACCGAGGAGGAAAAGGAGGCCTACACGCACCAGTTGAACGCCATTCTCGACTTCATGCAGCAGTTGAACGAACTGGACACGACTAACGTCGAGCCCATGGCCCACGTCCTGCCCCTGGTCAACGTGCTGCGCGAAGACGAAGTGAAACCGGGCCTGCCGCACGAGGAGGCCCTCGCCGGAGCGCCGGATCAAGACCGGGGCCAGTTTCGCGTACCAAAGATCGTTTGAAAAGGCAGGTGGCCGTCTTGGATTTGCTTTTCCGGCCGGCACACGAGCTGCACCGGCTCTTGCGGCGCCGCGAAGTAGGCGCGCGGGAGCTGGCCGAAGCCTTCCTGGCCAGGCTGGACGCGGTAGAGGACAAGGTCAAGGCTTTCGTTACCGTTACGCGCAAGCTGGCGCTGGAGCAGGCGGCGGCGATAGAGGTGAGGCTGGCGCGCGGGGAAGAGCTCTCTCCCTTGGCTGGCCTTCCCCTGGCGCTCAAGGACAACCTCTGCACCCGGGGTCTGCGCACCACCTGCTCCTCCCGCATGCTGGCGGAGTGGGTGCCGCCTTATTCCGCTACCGTCGTGGAACGGCTGGCGGAGGCCGGCATGGTCTTGGTGGGCAAGACGAATATGGACGAATTCGCCATGGGCTCTTCCACGGAGAATTCGGCCTTTTTCCCCACACGCAATCCCTGGGATCTGGAGCGCGTTCCCGGTGGTTCCAGCGGCGGCTCGGCGGCGGCGGTGGCGGCGGGGGAAGTGGTTTACGCCTTAGGCTCGGACACGGGCGGCTCCATCCGCCAGCCGGCCTCCTTCTGCGGCGTCGTGGGGCTCAAGCCGACCTATGGACTTGTTTCCCGCTATGGCCTGGTAGCCTTTGCCTCCTCGCTTGACCAGATCGGCCCCCTCACGCGCGACGTGACCGACTGCGCCCTGGTGCTCCAGGCCATTGCCGGCCACGACCCGCGGGACAGCACCTCGGCGCCGGTACCCGTTCCGGATTACGTAGCTGCTCTGGGCGACGGCCGTCTGGCCGGGCTGAAAATCGGGGTGCCGAAAGAGTACTTTCCTCCCGGCATCGAGCCGGGCGTACGGCAGGCAGTAGAGCGAGCCCTGGGTTACCTGGAGGAGGCGGGGGCACGTTGCGAGGAGACCTCTCTCCCTCACACGCCGTATGCCCTGCCCGCCTACTATCTGGTGGCGCCGGCTGAGGCCAGTTCAAATCTGGCGCGCTACGACGGGGTACAGTACGGCTACCGCACCGAGGCGGAGGATTTGCGGCAAATGTACCGCCGCACGCGGCGCCTGGGCTTCGGAGCCGAGGTGAAAAGGCGGATTATGCTGGGCACCTACGCCTTGAGCGCCGGTTACTACGACGCCTACTACCTGAAGGCGCTCAAAGTGCGCCGCCTCATCAAGGAGGACTTCGACCGGGCCTTCGGCCGTTTTGCGGTGCTGGTCACCCCCACCTCGCCGACCGTGGCCTTCCGCCTGGGCGAGAAGATCGCCGATCCTCTGGCGATGTATCTTTCCGACCTCTTTACCATTCCGGTGAATATGGCCGGCCTGCCGGGTCTTTCCGTGCCCTGCGGCTTCAGCAACGGGCTGCCGGTAGGCCTGCAAATCATCGGCCCGCCTTTCAGCGAGGCGTTGCTCTTGCGGGTAGGCTACGCCGTGGAGCAGGCGGCCGGTTGCGCGGGGCGGTGGCCGGCGCTGGAGGTGGGAAGTGATGGCTGAGTACGAGGCGGTAATCGGCCTGGAAGTGCACGTGGAACTAAAAACGGCTTCTAAGGCCTTCTGCGGCTGCTCGACCGCCTTCGGGGCGGCGCCGAACACACACATCTGCCCGGTCTGCCTGGGGCTCCCCGGGGTCTTGCCGGTGATTAACCGCAAAATGGTGGACTACGCTTTAAAGGTGGCCCTTGCGCTGAACTGCCGCATCGCACCGCATTGCAAGTTCGACCGCAAGAATTATTACTATCCCGATTTACCCAAGAACTACCAGATCTCCCAGTACGACCTCCCGCTGGCCACGGACGGTTACCTAGAAGTGGAAGTAGACGGGCGGCGGCGGCGCATCGGGATCATCCGCGTGCACATGGAAGAAGACGCCGGTAAGCTCATCCACGAGGGCGAGGCACTCAACCCGGGTGCCTACTCCCTGGTGGACTTGAACCGCACCGGCGTTCCCCTCCTGGAAATCGTCTCCGCGCCGGACATCCATTCTCCCGAAGAGGCTTACGCCTATCTGACCTCGCTCAAGGCTATCTTACAGTATCTGGATGTTTCCGACTGCAAGATGGAAGAGGGTTCGCTGCGCTGCGACGCCAACATCTCGGTGCGGCCCAGGGGCAGCGAGGTCCTCGGCACCAAGACGGAGTTAAAGAACATGAATTCTTTTCGGGCGCTCCAACGTGCCCTAGCCTATGAGATCGAACGCCAGAGCGAGATTCTCGCCCGGGGCGGGCGGATTAAACAGGAGACCAGGGCCTGGGACGAGAGCCGGGGCGTGACCGTGAGCCTGCGCGGTAAAGAGGAAGCCCACGACTACCGGTACTTTCCGGAGCCGGACCTGGTCCCGCTGGCCATTGGGGAAGACTGGATCAACCGCATCCGGGAGGAATTGCCCGAACTACCGGCCGAGCGGCGGCGGCGTTTTCAGGAGCAGTACGGGCTGCCCCCTTACGATGCTGCCGTGCTCACGGCGAGCAAGAGCATGGCCGATTATTTCGAGGCCTGCCTGGGGCACTACCGGGAAGCGAAGACGGTGAGCAACTGGCTGATGGGAGATTTCTCGCGCCTGCTCAATGCCCATGGGCTGGAGCCCGAACAGGCACCGGTGCGGCCCCAGGACCTGGCGGAGCTACTGACCCTAATTGACGAAGGCACTATCAGCGGCAAGATCGCCAAGACGGTCTTCGAAGAGATGTTTCTCACCGGGAAGAAAGCAAGAACGGTGGTGGAAGAAAAAGGGCTGGTGCAGATCAGTGACGAGGCCGCCGTTCTCGCCGTCGTCGAGGAAGTGCTGGCGGCACATCCCGGGCCGGCCGCCGACTACCGGGCGGGCAAGGAAAAGGCGCTGGGGTTCCTCGTGGGCCAGGTGATGAAGGCCACGCGGGGCAAGGCTAATCCGGCCCTGGTAAACAAGTTGCTCAAAGAGAGGCTAGAGTAAAGGGAGGAGGTTCCCGGGTTAAAGCCTGGAGCTCTCGCAGGAGCGCGGCTCTGCAAGGAAGGCGTGTAGTTGCCGCGGTGCCACCGCTGCCGCCGGCGGGCCGAAGGCCCGCCCGGGCCTGGTCCGGGCCTGGGTCCGGCGGGCGAGGCAGGCGCCCGCGAGGGGGCGGAAGGCCGGAGGATTTCGCAGTCGATCACTCGGGCACGGGGGGAAGGTGAGGGCGATGGCCGCGCCGGTGGTGGACTTTCACATTCATTGCCTGCCCTACGACGAATATGCGCCGCAGGCCTGGGCCTGGGTAGAGCAACAGCAGGGGGAGAAGCTTGAGGCACTGGTGGCCCGCTACGGCAGTACCGCCGGGCTGGAACAAATGCTAGTGGAGGCCGGCGTCGATTATGCGGTGGTGGTGGCGGAGCTCTGCCCCGTCACCACGGGTGTGTGCCGTAACGAGACGGTCGCCAGAATCTGCCGGGGCTCATCGCGGCTCATCCCCTTCGCTTCCCTTGACCCGCACGTCCTGGCCGAGCCGGCGCGCGAGTTGCGCCGCCTGGTGCGCGAGGAGGGTTTCCGCGGCTTAAAGCTCTATCCCACCTATCAGCTTTTCTACCCGAACGAGGCGCTCATTTACCCCATTTATGCCGCGGCCGAAGAACTGGGGATTCCGGTGATGGTGCATACCGGCTCTTCGGTCTTTCGCGGTTCACGGCTCAAATACGGGGATCCTCTTTACCTTGACGACGTGGCCGTCGACTTCCCGGACCTGAAGTTGATCGTGGTGCACGGCGGCCGGGGCCTTTGGTACGACAAGGCCTTCTTTCTCGCCCGCCTTCACCCCAACGTTTACCTCGAGGTGGCCGGGCTGCCGCCGCAGCGGTTGCTCACCTATTTTCCCGAACTGGAGAGGGTGGCGGACAAGGTGCTTTTCGGTTCGGACTGGCCCACCGTACGCTCCGTTAAGGCTAACATCGAAGCGGTGCGGCGTCTGCCCCTGGCCGAGGAAGTCAAGGAAAAGATTCTGGGCGGTAATGCCGCCCGCCTTCTCGGACTTTAGATGGAGGAAAGGAATGCGGGGCCGGTGTGTATACATGCGTGGTATGGCTGGGGGGAGAAGGAAAAAGGGCGCGCGGCAGCGAAGTACCGCTTTTTAAGCATATGATGAGGCAAGAAGGAGGGACGTCTCATGACCAGGCCAGTCCTTATCTGCGATACGACGCTACGCGACGGGGAGCAGACTGCCGGAGTGGTCTTTTCCAACCACGAGAAACTCCGCATCGCCAAAATGCTTGCCGATGTTGGGGTGCACCAGATCGAGGCCGGTATTCCCGTCATGGGTGGGGATGAAAAACAGGTTATCCGACAGATCGTCGATGCCGGGCTCAATTCCAGCATTATGGGCTGGAACCGGGCGGTAATCGACGACATCAGGCACTCGCTTGACTGCGGCGTCGACGCGGTTGCCATTTCCATCTCCACCTCCGACATCCACATCGAGCATAAACTCCACAGCACCAGAGAACGCGTTATTGCCGACATGGCCGCGGCCTGCGAGTTCGCCAAGAAACACAATCTCTACGTCTCCGTCAACGCAGAAGACGCCTCCCGCTCGGACATGGGCTTCCTGCTGGAATTCGCCCGGGTGGCCCGCGAGGCCGGGGCCGACCGCCTCCGCTTCTGCGACACCGTGGGGTGCCTCGACCCGTTTACCGCCTACGACCGGGTCAAGACGATCATTGACACGGTAGGTATTGAGGTAGAAATGCACATGCACAACGACTTCGGCATGGCCACGGCCAATACCCTGGCGGGCTTGAGAGCCGGGGCCACCTATGCCGGAGTGACCGTGGTAGGTCTGGGCGAGCGCGCCGGCAACGCCGCCCTGGAAGAAGTGGTCATGGCGCTCAAGCACCTGCTTGGGGTGGACCTGGGGTTCAAAACGGAGAAGTTCCGTGAGATCGCCGAATACGTGGCGCGTGCCTCGGGGCGGCAGCTCCCCGCCTGGAAGCCCATCGTCGGGACGAATATGTTTGCTCACGAATCGGGCATTCATGCGGACGGAGCGCTAAAGAATCCCAGCACTTACGAAGTTTTTGCGCCGGAAGAAGTGGGGTTGGAACGGCAGATCGTCATCGGCAAGCACTCCGGTACCGCGGCCCTGAAGGCGAAGTTTGCCGAGTACGGCATCATCTTGAGCCAGGAGGACGCCCAGGCCTTACTGGAGAAGGTGCGCGCGGCGGCAGTCGACCTCAAGCGCTCCCTCTTCGATAAGGAGCTGGTTTACATCTACGAGGACTACCTGCACCACCGCTCTCGGGAAAGCGACGTTCGGGTAGGTTAACCGGGCCGCGGCGTCGGGCAGATCCGCCCCTACCGGGCAGAGCGCGGGCGGGTCGCGGGCGGCGGGTGCGCCGTTCGCCGGGCGGGAAGGAGTAGTGCGAGCAGGCGAAGAAAGGGGTGGAGAACCGGCCGCACCCGGCGGTCGGGTAACGGTTGCCAACCATCACGCTCATTCCAGGAGACGGAACCGGACCGGAACTCACCAGCGCCGCGCGGCGGGTAATTGAAGCCGCCGGCGCGGCGGTCACCTGGGAGGTCGTTGAAGCCGGCGAAAAAGCCCTGGAGCGGTACGGCACGCCGTTGCCGGAAGAAGTGCTGGCCTCCATTCGGCGCAACCGGGTCGCGCTTAAAGGACCCCTCACGACCCCGGTGGGTACCGGTTTTCGCAGTGTAAACGTAGCCCTAAGGCAGGCCCTTGGTCTTTACGCCAACCTGAGGCCGGCCCGAACCCTGCCGGGGATCCCAAGCCGCTACCAGGACGTGGACTTGGTGGTGGTGCGGGAAAACACGGAGGATCTCTATGCCGGCATCGAGCATATGGTGGGCGAAGATGCGGCGGAAAGCATTAAAATCATCACCCGCCGGGCCTCGGAACGGATCGTGCGCTTTGCCTTTGAATACGCCCTGGCCCACGGGCGGCATAAGGTAACCGCGGTGCACAAGGCGAACATTATGAAGTGTACCGACGGCCTGTTCCTTGCCTGTGCCCGGAAGGTGGCCGAGGAGTACCCGGCCATCGCCTTCGAAGACCGCATTGTGGACAACATGTGCCTGCAGCTTGTGCAGAAGCCCGAGCTTTACGACGTCCTGGTGATGCCCAATCTCTACGGGGACATCATTTCCGACCTCTGCGCGGGGCTGGTAGGCGGCCTGGGTGTGGCGCCGGGGGCGAACCTGGGGGAGGAGGTGGCCGTCTTCGAGCCGGTGCACGGTAGTGCTCCCAAATACGCAGGCCAGAACAAGGTTAATCCTTTGGCCACCATCCTTTCTGGAGTAATGATGCTGGAGCATATCGGGGAAACGGCGGCGGCGGCGCGCATCCGCCGGGCGGTGGAGCGGGTGCTGCGCGCAGGAAAGCAGGTTACTTACGACCTCGGGGGCCAGGCGGGAACCCAGGAGATGGCAGACGCCATCATCGCCGCTCTTTAGGCCTGGTATGGTCTCGCATGGTGCGGGAATACTAGGCTTGGGAGGTGGTTGTTGCCCATGGGTGACCGCAGGCGGGGCCGGTGGCCTACCGAGGGCCGGCTGGAACAGATGCACCGCGAACGGTACGCGGGAGTCGCGGTCGATCCCGTGCCGCTTACTGCCGGCGAGGAGGTTACCGTACTCTATCAGGGCCTTTTGGCCGAGAAGGGCGCGGAGCAGGTTTGGCTCCATGTCGGTTACGGCCCGGCGGACCGGTGGGAAAACGTGACCGATTATGCCATGGAAAAGACCGGGTGGGGCTGGGTCAAGAAGCTCCGCGTCGAGGACACCGGGCGCTTCAATTTCTGTTTCCACGACAATGCGAACAACTGGGATAATAACGGGGGTCTCAACTGGAGCTACGAG
>JACIYD010000539.1 GCA_014360105.1 Clostridia bacterium | reverse complement strand
TCCTGGCCCCCATGGCGGTACCGGAGAGGTCGAGAATTATTTTGTGAAAAGAGGAGCGGTCAAACCTCCGGTAGTTTTCACCCCACGTATTCCACCTTCCGGCTTTTTCTTCTCCTCCCGGGTGAGGGGTTCGTCAGGGGCGGAAAAACACTCTGTCCC
Organism: Clostridia bacterium; assembly: GCA_014360105.1. Taxonomy (GTDB): domain Bacteria; phylum Bacillota; class DSM-521; order Neomoorellales; family SLTJ01; genus JACIYD01. Next base: position 1,103 of record JACIYD010000539.1, on the reverse strand, counting down.
GCAGAAGGGGCAGGGCCACGGCGGGCTGGTCCTGGCGGAAAACGACAGTTCGCCGCATCCTGGGCAACGCTTGGCGCGCATCTGTTGCTTCCTCTCTTTCTCTCCCTGGATGGGGTCCAAATTCCTTCTGGGACCGGGCCCCGACTACAAGCGCAGCTAGGCGCCCGCGCTCCCTGCGGCGTCAAGCCACGGCTTGGCAAGCCTCAGCTTTGCCAGCCGGTGCTGCACCGCCAGCCGCAGCAGGGCCTCTTCGGCCCGGGCCACGCCGGCCCTGGCGGCCAAAACGTCCGCCTGGGTGGCCAGGCCCACCTGGTAGGACAGTTCGGCCACCCGTAAACTTTCCCTGGCCGTGGCCAGAGCCTGCTCCAGGGTTTTGCACTGCCTTTCCATCTGCAGGATGCCCTCGTAGATTTCAGGTATGGCTTGCTCCATCTGCCGGCGGTACCGGTCGCGGTCGAGGCTCGCCTGCTCGATCTTCAGTGCGGCGCGCTCCTCGTCGGTACCGGGCTGGCCGCTTAAGGTTTTCTCGAGGTCAACCCCGCGCTGGAGCTGCCACAGGACCGGATCTTGGGCGAGCACGCTGCGCGCGTAGGCAGCGAGATTATCTATGGGTTCTACCGGGCTGAAGACGACCTCTTCCGTCAGGACCGGCCGGGCCGTGGAGGGCAGGCCCAGAAGGTCGTTCAAAGAGCGGTAGGCCTGCTCCAGGGCGGCTTTGGCGTCGGCCGCATTTTTCTCCGCGTCCATCCGGTCCTGCTCCGCTTGATCAAGTTCGAGCTGGGAGATCATGCCCGCCTGATACCTGGCCCGGGCCGCCTGGGCCGCGGCCTCGGCGCCGGCGGCGCCGGCCAGGGCGCTTTCCAGGGCCTGCCTGGCCTCGAGCACCGCAAAATACTTTTTGTGGACATCGGCGACCACCCTGTCGGCCGCCACCTGCAGTTGTTTTTGCCCCGTCTCGGTTCTGGCCTGCGCCGCCAGATACCCGTAGTAGGACTGTTCTGCCTTAAGCGTCGTGGGGTCGTCCGGGTCGTAGAGGAAGTAGCCGTTTTCCCTGGGAAGGGTGTATTGGAGCTGGTAGTACGCTTCTCGCGCTGCCTCTTCCT
>JACIYD010000538.1 GCA_014360105.1 Clostridia bacterium | reverse complement strand
CCCGGGTTACCTTTTCCACGTATTGCAGGTCCGGGGTGAGGTTCCTGGTGAGGGGGGTGGGGACGGAGATGACGATTACGTCCATTTGGGGCACGCGGTCGAAGTGGGTGACCGCGGATATGCGGCCGCGCTGCACGAGGTCGCGCAATTCTTCGTCCTTTACGTCGGATATGTAATTCTCGCCGCGGTTGACCTTTTCGGCCCGGGCCGGGTTCTCCTCGACGCCGATGACCGGGAAGCCCACCTTGGCCTTCTCCACCGCGAAGGGCAGGCCCACATAGCCCAGCCCCACCACGCCCACCACGGCGGTCTTATTCCTGATCTTGCGGAGCAGTGTTGCCTTAGGCGCGAGTTCTGGCCCCGCCTCAAAGGCCACTCCTGGTTGCTGCACTCGGGTACCTCCCGCAATAAGTTTTCACATCACACTAGAGCAGACCTGACTGTGCCAACCTACTGCTGACAGGCCCGCCGTACTACCAGCCTCCGCCTCCGTAAAAACCGCGCTCAGTGACCGTTTCAACACGGTGGTTCAGCACATAGCGCAACGCAGACCACGAAGCCAGGATCAGCACCTTCAGATGAGCATTTTATCCGGAACACGGCGTTTCGGTCGGCTTGGTCCCAGACACAACCCGGTAACGTCAGGCGCCCAGACATTCGCCGTACCACCTTGCGGCGAATTCCCGGTATTCGCCGCTTTTTACCCGCTCCTACCAGGGCCGGTTAGCCAGGTACCACTCCACCGTGCGGGCAAGGCCGCCGGCGAAGCCCGTTTGCGGCCGCCAGCCGAGCTCCGCCGCAAGCTTTTCCGGGTTCATGGCGTAGCGGCGGTCGTGGCCGGGCCGTCCTTGACGAAGGTGATGAGGCTTTCGGGCTTGCCCAGCAGCCCAAGGATGGTGCGGGCCAGCTCCAGGTTGGTCTTCTCCTCGCCGGCGCCGATGTTGTAGACCTCGCCCGGCCGGCCAGGTTGGCCACAAGATCGAAGCGGTGCCCCGCAAAGAGGCCGTCACCAGCTCGCGGTCGGCGACATCACCGCGCACGAACCGGTAGCGCGGGTTCTGCGCCACGTCGGCCAGGTTCTCCGGGTTGCCGGCGTAGGTGAGCTTGTCCAGGTTCACTATTTCCCAGTCGGGGTGCTCCCGTAAGAGGTGCTTGATGAAGTTCGAGCCGATGAAGCCGGCGCCGCCGGTGACCAGGGCGGTTTTCACGAATTCTCACCAGCTTTTTATAATCAAGCCCTCGAAGGGGTAATGGGCAGTATTA
>JACIYD010000537.1 GCA_014360105.1 Clostridia bacterium | reverse complement strand
GACGCCATAAGAGGGTACATTGAGAGCCTGAAGAAGCATGGGGAACCTCTGCCTTCCGGCCTTGATAAGGCAGAAGTAGAAACGGTTACGGTGGACGTGGCATAAGTATGCCTAGACTGCCTATCTTAAGGCCAAGGTCTGACTTTGGCCCCCGGAAAGCGCCAACAAGGGTTGCAAGTCTTGCAGGCGGGAGAATGGCCCGCTTGCCCGAAATCCCGTATTGGCCAAGCGAAATAATCCACGGGCCTAAGCCAGATCGCCGAGCGAGACCAAGAATGGGTTAAAGTTGGTTTCTCTGTCGTAATAATCTTCTCGTTCAGCGCGCTTCAGGTAATTAACGGCTGCGTAAGTGGCCGGAGTTGCCGCCGCCTCGTACAAAGTCTTAAAGACGTAGTTACTGACGGCCATATGAACCAGGGCTGCCGTCGGGATCGTCCCGGCAAAGGCTAACGTTACAAAAAGCCATGAATCCACAAACTGGCCCACGGCGGTTGACCCGATGGTGCGGGTCCAGAGCCATTTGCCGGCGGTCAAGATTTTCATGCGGGCCAGCACATAAGAGTTGGCGAATTCGCCGCAAAAATAGGCCGCCAGGCTGGCCGCCACAATCCGCGGCGTTTGCCCGAGGATTTGCCGGTAGGCGTCTTGTCCCTGCCAGTCTGGTGCCGGCGGCAGCACACCGACCAACCAATAAATAAGAGCCATAAAGGCGCACGCGCCAAAGCCTGTCCATATCACCGCCCGGCTGCGCCTGTAGCCGTACACCTCGGTAAGGATATCGCCGAAAATATACGAGACGGGAAACAGGATTGTTGCGCCGTCGAAGTAAAACGGTCCCAACCGCGTTACCTTCACCGCAACGGTATTACTGACCAACAGTACCGCCACAAAGGCGGCCATGATAAACGGGAATAAGCGATACCGCATGAGTACTCCTCCTTGTTTTGGTAAGGCGGGTTACTGCGACCGCCTGTCAGCGATTAACCCCTCTCACCGCCCCCGAAATGCCAGTTTCTGTTCCCCGGCGGCCCAGAGCGATCGCCCCATGCTCTTGAGCGCTCGTCAACAGCATAGCCCGCAGAAATAGCCCTGTCAACCCACGTTCGATCTGGGTTATCCCCAGTTTGCCTCCTGCGGTCTTTGGCCCCCTCGTTGGCGTGAGCCTCGCGGGCGATACTGGTGCTCGAGCTGAGCTTGAGGCGGGCTCCCGGCTCGTGCGCGCCCTCCATGGCGCCGCGGGAGCTATTGGCCATCCGTGGCCTTCG
>JACIYD010000536.1 GCA_014360105.1 Clostridia bacterium | reverse complement strand
CGCTCTTGCCGGTGAAAGTAACCTCCAGGATCTGCACGGCCAAGTTTGAGCCGTAGTCTGCCCTGTTTTCCCCACCGGGATGCCACGCCAGAATAGCGTCGCAGCCGTCAAAGACGCGTTCGCGGGCCATCCATACTTTGCCGCCATGGGTATCCTCCGAGGGGGTGCCGAAGACTTTCAGGGTACCGCTGATATTATGCTGCTCCATCGCCTTCTTCGCAGCGATTGCCGCACCCACGCTACCGACACCAAAAAGATTATGACCGCAAGAATGGCCATTGGGCAGGGCGTCATATTCCGCCAGAAAGCCGATGACCGGTTTCCCCGTGCCTTGCACATAGGTGGCCACAAAAGCCGTTGGCATCCCGGCTTGGCCCCGCTCCACTTGAAAACCATTTTTCTCTAGTTCCCCTACAAGTAGATCGGAGCTTTTAAACTCCTTAAGGCCTACTTCCGCGTACTCCCATATTGCGCGTGACATCTCTTTAAGATGCGCTGCGTTGTCCTCTACCCACTTTTGTGCTGTCGCCTTGGCCTGGCCCACGGCTGTCTGGGCATATGCTATAGGAGAGGTAATTGCCGCGCTTAATGCCAGACAAAGCATTAAGGCAAGAACAACTCCTTTTTTGATCCGCACCTGTTAATACCCCCTTTGGTCGTTTCTATGCCCGCAATTTCGAGGCCGCTTTGCTTTTTGCTCCTGTGTCTTCTCACCCCCTCCGCGGGTTCGGATGCTTTTTCCCCATAGGCAACTAAGTAGTTTGACTCATTCTACGTCATCACTCCCTTTGCTAGACTGTTTAATTGTCGGCACATATCGCCTTTTGGCTTGGAGGGGAGACTAGCCGCCTGCTTTTGCCCGGAAGCGGCGGTAAGGGGCGCGACCGGGAAGGCCCGGCATGCGGTGCAAATAGTGGTACAGGGTGACGAGGGAGATGCCCAGGGCCCCGGCCGCCTTTTTCTTTCCTTCCACCGTCCCGCCGTAGCGCGCAAGCGCCCTTGCCACCATCCGCCGCCTTGCCTCTTTGAGGGGGAGAATAGTGCCTTCTTCCTCCCATTCTTTGCGGGGCAAAAACACCTGTTGCGGCGTGATAAGTTTCCCTTCCTCGGCCAGAATGGCCGCCCTTTCCAGGACGTTGGCCAGCTCGCGCACATTTCCCGGCCAGGAGTAGCCGCAAAACAGGGCGAGTGTCTCGGCGCTCACTCCGGCCACTTTCTTGCCCGTCTCGCGGGAAAAACGCTCGAGCAGGTGTCCTACAAGACCCGGC
>JACIYD010000535.1 GCA_014360105.1 Clostridia bacterium | reverse complement strand
CAAACGTGAAAGGCCTGGACCAGGCTGCCCACGACGCGCGGAACGCTCTCCATTTTTCCCTCCCACCCCACTCGGCGGCAGGAACGCCGGAGGCAAAGCACGCTACCGACATCCGCGTTCTCCTTAATAGATGAGGACGTCCTCCTCGTCGACCCGCTTGAAACCGGTTTCCGCGTCGTAAAACTCGTCCAGAAGATAGCGCGGAACGCACGGCGGGCGAGAATCGTCCGGCAGGCGGTGCAACAGGAGTCTGGCAGGCACGGCAAGCAGGTAGCGCCTAAAGTCACGCTTCAGCGCCAGAAAGGCCTCGGCCCGCCGGCGCAGGTCCCGCTGACCGGCCACCTGGGTGCGATAGCGCTCCCAGATTTCTTCGGCGGCGGCGTCAGCGCAGATGAAGACATCCACATACCATGGCAGTGCCCGGATCAAGGCAAAGTCGCTCACGGCACAGGTCTGCTCGTCCTGCTCGCGGCTGAAGCGCAGCCCGGCCATGGCCCGCAGGAGATCCTCGCCGACGGCGGCAGACTTACCCTCGCGGACCAGGCGGAAGTAATCGGCCACGGCGTCGAAAAAATCCGGCTCCGCCAGCGCCGGCCGCTCCGTAAAAAGGCGGCGTGCTGCCCGGGTATGGATCGGGCCGTAGACGTAGGACGCCAGGAGACGCTCCCCTACGCCCGGCCGGTCGTCTACCAGGTATAAAAGGCGCACCACGCCGTGCTCCGCGCGAAAGTGCCGGTTGCAGCGCCCGGCGACCTGTACCACAGCGTCCACCGGGCCGAGGTCGCGCCACACCTCGTCGAAGTCCAGGTCCACGCCAGCCTCGACCACCTGGGTCGAAACCACCACGGGACTGTCACCCCGCGCCAGGCTTTCCCGGATCTCCTGCAGGCGCCGCTCCCGCTCAGCCGGAACGATGTTTGTAGAAAGATAATAGAGCGGCGGCCCTTCCCCACCCCAGGCCCGGCGCAGCGCCTGGTAAAAAGCGATCGAGCTTTTAATGGTGTTGAGAACCACCAGGTAGGCCCGCCCCTCGCGGTGGCGCTCCAGGAATTGCCCTGCGGCCTGCGCCACGGTCAGAGGCTCGCCGTCCGCGGTAACCGTCACGCGATCGAGCGCCGTGAAGCGGCGCCGCACGGCCGCAGGTTCACCGGCCAACTCCAGCGCCTCGCCGGCGGCGAACCACTCGGGACGGGTGGCCGTCATCAAAATAACCGCCATATCCAGCTTGCTGGCCGCCCGGCGCAGGGTAGCCGCCACCACCGGCCAGTACTCGA
>JACIYD010000534.1 GCA_014360105.1 Clostridia bacterium | reverse complement strand
AGGGGCCGTCTGAACTCTTTCGCCGGCGGGCAAGAAATTGCCAGGCCCCTCTCGCCCGCACGGGGCGGCGAGGGCTCTGTCTCCCTGTCGCCCAAAACTCCCTGTCGCCCAAAAGGTCTACTACCTCTTTTTCTCCCATTTCTTTCCTTTGCTTCCTTTGTGTCGGCCACCGCCCCCAGGCGCGCCAGGCCGTCCACCCCGGCCTCGGCGCGGGGGTCGTCGGCGAGGTAGCCGAGCAGTTCCAGGCCAAGCTCCGGGTGGCGCCGCAGCCGCTCCAGAAAGCGCCGGCCGCGGCCGCCCCCGCCCACAAGCCCAAGGAAGCGGGTGTTGTAGCCGCGGCGCCGCAGGTAGCCGAAGAGAAAGGTTGGTGTTGAGCGAAACTGTTCTGTCTCTTTAGCGGCAATGCCCGCTGCCGCCCGTGGGCCATCTTTTCCAGGGCGTCTCTTGCCGGAAGCCAAGGCCTTCCCGGCAGGAACGGGGATACGTCCGCGATCTCTTCCCCTGCTACGCCCTAATTAATTCGCCGGGAAGGCGCCAATTCCTGCCTCGGGCGGTAAGATGTGCCTGACAGGATTCGCGCTGATCCGCACGGGGCAAAAAGTCGTGGTTTCGCTGCGGCTAGGGCCGGCTCTGGTGGGACTAGAGTCGAGCGGCGAGGAAGCAGTGCAGAAGCGGCGGGCTGGCGAGGAGGCTTTGGCGAAACCGGGGGCCAAATTTGTGGTTTCACCTGGAAGAGCCGGTTGCCAGGCTCAGGACCCACCTCAGCCACCTCTATGCCAGGCCTTGCGCCGTGCCTGCCAGAATTTGTCGACCGCTGCTTTCAGAAGTTTACTTCGACAGACGGGCGGCACCCTGCCGGGGCGGAACGCGTTCCGGTGACGCGCCTTGAGCGGCGCGGTCATGGGTGCGGCCACCGTGGGGCTTCCAGGCGCCGCCGCCCGGTCCGGGCCACCCGGAAGCGGTCCGAGGACCGGCAACGGGGCCCAATCGGGGTAATCTCAGTTCTCCCGGCTGCCGTCGGTGGCCGCAGCCAGCACGGCCAGGGCCTCCTCCAGGCTGTCGGCCTTGAAGACCTCCCGCCGCAGCTTCTTTAGCTGCTCCAGCTCCTTAAGGCCCTCCAGGGAGGCGGCCACCCCGGCGGGACACTCCCCGAAGCGGCTTTCCAGAAAGTCCACGATGGCGGCCCTGGTGGCTTTGACTTCGCCCTGTTGCAGGCCCTGTTGCAGGCCCTGTTGCAGGCCTTGTTGCAGGCCTATGGCCTCGCCCTCGGTCCGG
>JACIYD010000533.1 GCA_014360105.1 Clostridia bacterium | reverse complement strand
CTGGCCGCCATCGGGCTTACGCGCAAGGTCTTACGCCTGCGCCCACTCGCGATCATCAAAGGCGAGGGTGGTGAGGGGTAGGGTCGATCTAATGGATATGAACCGGAGTCCCGGTGGGGATGGTTTCATAAAACCAGCGCGCGTCCTCCACACTCAGGCGCACGCAGCCATGTGAGGCCGGCCGCCCCAGCTTTGCCGCCTCCTCCGGAATGATCTGCTGCCGCGCGTCCATGGGTACCGAGTGGAAGAGATAGACGCCCCAATCTTTAAAGGAAACCCAATATTTCCCGCCCTGCTGGTATTTCTTGCTGAAAAACCATTCTCCCCGGTTTTGAATGCGAAAATGGCCGGTAGGCGTAGGCTTGTCCGGCAGGCCGGTAGACGCCACCATTTCCCGCAGCAACTGCCCGTAGTGAAAAACTCTTACCCTTTGGGCCGCAAGGCTTACCTCCACGAGAAAAGCGTCCTCGCTTCCCGGCTCTTCGGGGTCAGCCTCTACCCCTCCCTCGCCGTCCTGGGACACCGGGAGTCTGGGCCCGTCCTCGCCTCCGGAAGAGAAAGACCCTTGGCCGTCGTCGCCCGTAAACGCCAAGCTTTTCCCGTCCGCGGCGCCAGGTTGGGCCGGAATGCCGCCACCCAGAGCCTCTACGCCCTCCCGCCGGTGTCCCGTCTGACCACCGGCCAAGAGGAAGAAGATGACGAGGAGAAAGATGAGGCCCGCGCGCGCAGACCGCGCCAAGGTAAACACGGCTTTTCCTCTCCCAAAATTCCGGTTTCTGGGGCTAGGCCTGGGCAGGCTTGCGCGACTGCAAGCCGGTGGGATTTAGGGCAAATCCCAGGCCGCCCCCTGGAGTTTCATGGCTTCGTTGTAGGGCCACGCCCCATAGGCACTACTAAGTAGACGGCTTCGCGGCCGGGCTGGTTTTCACAGCGGGTAGGCAAACTGCAGCGGGAAGCCGGCCGTGATAGTCTTAAGATTCGCCAAGAAAAGAAGAAATCCTTGTCCTGATCCGCAGGTCGTCCGCGGCGCCAGTATGGGTTTGAGGTTTCGCCGCGCTGCTAATAGTCTTTGCGCCGGGAGCCAAAGACCGCCCGGCAAAAATGGGGACACCTCGGGAGAATTGCCCCCACAAAGGTCAAGAGCTGTGATATAATCTTTCTGTTACGGGGAGGGGGTACCCCGCGTGGACAGCATTGTCTTTCTGGGCACCGGCGGCGCACGCATCGTCATGGCCAGACAGTTGCTCGCTACCGGGGGCCTTTGGCTGCGCCTAAA
>JACIYD010000532.1 GCA_014360105.1 Clostridia bacterium | reverse complement strand
GCGGCCCTGCGGTACCCGCGCGGCCACGGCCGCGGGGTGGCTTTAGCGGCCGAGCCGCGGCTATTGCCCGTGGGTCGCGGCGAAATCCTGCGTGAAGGAAAAGACCTCGGCATTCTCGCCGTGGGTCCGTTGGTCTACGAAGCACTGGCGGCCGCCGAGCAACTGGCCGCGGCCGGCATTGAGGCCGCGGTCGTTAACGCCCGTTTCATTAAGCCGTTGGACCGCGAGCTGATTCTCGCCCAGGCCCGGCTTACCGGGCGGCTGCTGACCGTAGAAGAACATGTGGTGAGCGGCGGTTTTGGCAGCGCCGTCCTGGAACTGTTGGCGGCAGAAGGGCTTAAAGGGGTGGCGGTACGCTGCCTCGGCGTGCCCGATGCTTTTATCGGCCACGGCCGACCGGGCGAACTGCGTGCCGCCCTCGGGCTCGACGCAAGGGGTATTGCCGGGGCGGCGGCAGAGCTTTTGGGCCGGCCCCTGACTTGTAAAGAATCGGGGTGAGCGAAATCGCGGCCAAGGAAAAGCAGCGCCTCGATAGCCTCCTGGTGGAAAGGGGGCTTTTTGCCAGCCGGGAGCAGGCACGGGCCGCCGTCCTCGGAGGACTGGTGCGGGTCAACGGGCAAAAGGTTGACAAGCCGGGAACAAGAATCGCCTCCGGGGCCCAGGTCGACGTCCTGGGACCGGCCTGGCCCTACGCCAGCCGCGGTGGCGTGAAGCTGGCGCGGGCACTTGATATCTTTGGCGTAACGCTGCGCGGCAAGGTCGTCCTGGACGTGGGCGCGGCCACCGGCGGTTTCACCGACTGCGCCCTGCAGCGCGGGGCGGCGCGCGTTTATGCCGTCGACGTGGGTTACGGGCAGCTTGCCTGGCGGCTGCGGCAAGATCCGCGCGTCAGGGTCTTGGAGCGCACCAACATCCGCTACCTGGACCCGGCCACACTCGGCGAACGGACCGACCTGGCGACGATCGACGTGAGCTTCATCTCTTTACTTAAGGTGCTGCCGGCGGTGAAGGAGTTGCTCAAGCCAGACGGCGAGGTAATCGCCCTGGTCAAACCACAGTTCGAGGCGGGCCGGGAGAAAGTAGGCAAAAAAGGGGTGGTGCGCCACCCGGCGACGCACCGGGAAGTATTGCAGCAGGTGATCACCGGTGCCGCCGGCCTGGGCTTTGCCTGTCGCGGTTTGACCTACTCGCCCTTAAAGGGGCCGCGCGGCAACATCGAGTTCCTGGCACACTTCTCTCTGGTCGGAAGCGGCGAGGGATGCCCGCCAGCCTTGGTGGAGGCGGTGG
>JACIYD010000531.1 GCA_014360105.1 Clostridia bacterium | reverse complement strand
TTCATTTTTCACCAACACAGACGTCCTCCGTGAAGGCCTCCAGGGCCACCTACTGGTAGGCCAGCCACTCTGCGAGCCTGCCGCAGGCGGCGGCCAGGCACGTGGTGGTGACAGCGCCCCCGAGCGAGATGCGGCGTGACAGCGACACATGGTATACACCTCCAGGTTGCTAAGGCCCATTTCTTTGGCCACCCTGGCCACCTTCGCCAGCGGCGCCGCCTGGCAGAAGGGCTCGCCGCCGGAGAGGGTGACGCCGGTGAGGCGCCTTTTGGCCAGACCGCGGGTAATGGTGATCACCTTGTCGCTCGCGGTAACCCGGTCGCCGTCGAAGCTCCAGGTCTCGGGGTTGTGGCAGCCCGGGCAGCGGCGCTGGCAGCCCTGGGCGAAGACAACCAGGCGCACCCCCGGCCCGTCCGTCACGGAGTCGCGGGCAATCCCGGCCAGGCGCAGGTCATCACCTCGCACCTCCGGCACCTCCACGCCCACGCCCCGGCCCGACGACCTGCGCGCGGCGAGCTCCGCTCTCTTGGCGTCGTTGAAGTTGGCCACGTCGGAGAGGTAGCCCGTGATGCGCACGCGGCTGATGTTGGCCGAGCCGCACCTGGGGCAGACGCGGTCAATGAGGCCGTTCGCGCCACAGTCGCGGCAGATGTCCAGCGGGAAGTTCGCGGCGGCGTAGCCCATGTCGGCCCGGCGCATGGCCTCCAGGATCATGCAGAAGGCCTCTAAGTTGTGGACGGGGCTCGCGTCGAGCTCCATGTAGCTGATGTGGCCCGCGTTGCACAGGGCGTGGTAGGGCGTCTCGACCTCGATCTTGTCCCAGATGGAGATGGGGTACTGGCAACTGCCGGAGGGATTTGAGACTTCCTCGGGTATGAGGTTGACCTTGGTAGCCAAGATTTCACCCCGTCCTGGAAGTACTCGCTTTCAAGCCCGGTGGAGTCCAAGACCTGGACGATGAAATTCTATGAGAGCGAGGAAATTGAGGCATGACTGGTGAATATTACACGTGTATGACTTCTACCTGCTTTTTACCTGGGTTCCAGGTCACGTCAAAGCCCAGCGCCTCGGCCACCCACCGTACGGGCACCATGGTGCGGCCGTTGATAATCTGCGGGGGGACGTCGGGCCGGATTTCCCCGCCGTTGACCAGCAGCCTGATGGGGCTGGCCGCCAAGGCTACAGTAGCCACGGACAGAGTGGCTATAACCGCCACGGCAATAAACAACTGCTTTCTTCTCCCGCTCATTCCTTTCAACCTCCGCACTGTCAATGTAGCTCAAGCAGGTCCT
>JACIYD010000530.1 GCA_014360105.1 Clostridia bacterium | reverse complement strand
ACACCGCCCGGCCCTCCCCGTGGCCAGCAAGCGGCTATAGACCGCTTCCGTGGCTTCCACCATCTTCTTGACGGTAAACCGCTCGGCTACCAGTCGGCGGCCGTTTTCCCCGTAGCGCCGCGCCAGCTCCCCATGGGCCAAGAGGAAAAGCATTGCCTTGGCCAAATCATGCACGTCACCGGGGGCTGTCAGCCACCCTGTTTCCCCGTGCCGGACCTCTTCCACCAGACCCCCGGTGCGGCTGGCCACCACCGGACGGCCGGCTGCCATGGCCTCCAATACGGCCAAGGAAAGACCTTCCTGGCGGGAAGGCTGCACATAGAGGTCCAACAGGGGAAGGAGGCCGGCCGCTTCTTCTACCTCCCCCAGAAAAAAGGCCCGCTCCGCCAGACCAAGACGACGGGCAAGCTTTTCCAGCGCCCGACGCTGTGGTCCGTCGCCTACGATGAGGAAACGGCAACGCGGTACTTCCCGGGCTACCGGCACAGAAGCACGCAGGAATACGTCTACCCCCTTTTCGGGGATAAGCCGGGCAAACACACCGATGCGCGGCCGCTCATGGGGAAAAAGCGGAGCCTTCGCCTTTCCCCGGGCAAAAATGGCCTGTAAACGGTCCAGGTCCACGCCGTTGGGGATGATCACCAGTTTGTGCGCCGGAACCCCTTCTACTTGCCGCAGTTCACGGCCCAACCCTTCGCAAACCGCAATGAAACAATCGGTGCAGCCGACAAGCTGTCGCTGGCAGCGAGCGAGGATGCTCTTTTGCCAGGCGGGACCAGGCCGGCTGTAAACAAAATTATGCGCCGTAGCCACCACCGGTACGCCGGCAGCATAGGCCACAGGCCTCGCTGCCAATCCGGCCTGGACCCCGTGGGTGTGGACGAGATTGACCCCGGTACCGGCAATGATGGCGGCAAGGCGTCGGCGTAACCGATGGTCGGGCCAGGGGTGCCAGCCCTCCTGTAGCGCGAGAGGGATGAACGCGACGTCGAGTGCGGCCACGGCGGCCGGGAGCGGACCCACCGGCGGACCGGCAACCACCGGACAAAAACGGCCGCGATCTAGGTAGCGCAACAACCCCAGGAGGTGCTGCAGCATCCCCCCGCGACAAGGCCGAATGACATAAAGTATCTTCTGACGACCCTCCAATTGCCCCACCGCCGTTTGAGGGAAGAGCCGGCCTCACAGGCCGGCTCCCCACGAGTAGCTTGCCTTGAAAAGCGACAATTTATGTATCCTCAACCTCTTTGCGCCAGCGCGCCCGTTGACGCAGGGCCGCCTCATAGTCACCGGTG